>CAKZMA010000103.1 GCA_937127375.1 uncultured Coleofasciculus sp.
CATCTTCCTGGGGATCTGCCCAGACATACCAATCGGCTTTGGGATTATCCCGACTTTGGCGACTTTCCAGGAACCAAGGATGCTGATCTGAGGTATGATTCCACACCTGATCAATGATTACTTTTAAGCCTAAATTATGAGCATCTGCCAAAAGCTGATCAAAATCCTCCAATGTTCCAAAATCTGGATCAATCGTGTACATATCTGTCACGTCATAGCCAAAATCATCCATCGGCGATTCAAATAACGGGCATAACCAGATAGCATCCACACCCAGGGCGGTAATGTAATCCAGATGAGCAATAATTCCCTGGATATCACCGATCCCATCGCCATTACTATCGTAAAAGCTGCGAGGATAAACCTGATAGATAATTGCATTCCGCCACCAATCAATCAATTGAGGATTTTGACAGTTGACGTTATTCATAGGGAACAGGGAACAGGGAACAGGGATATGGGAACAGGGATATGGGGAGGATGTTCCAGACGTAGCATGCTACGTCTCTACACGTCTTCAGATAAGTTCAATTCCCCAAAAAAGACACCATAAGCGGGAATTTTCAACATATCACCGGATCGGTCTGCGGTAAACCCAGAACCCTTAACTTCCTGGCAGTCTGGATAAGCCGATAAATCATACTGGACTGGCGTATCACCGAGATTAAACATACACAGTAAACGCTGTTCAGCGGATTCCCGAATAAAAGCAAATAAAGGTTCATCGGTATCCAGAACTTTAGCATTCGTCATTCCCCAAATTAAAGCGGGTTGCTCTTGACGCCAATGCATCAGCCGCCGCCAGGTATTTAATAGGGAATTGGGATTAGGTTCTTGGTTATTTACGGCTCGATTCAAATGAGACTCGGGAACGGGTAACCAGGCGCGTTGGGCGATAGTAAATCCAGCATTAGCGGCATAAGATTTCCAAGGCATGGGGGTGCGGGAACCATCACGCCCTGGGACTTCTGGGTAAAGGGCTTTACCAAAGGGATCTTTGATTTCTTCGGGAGGAATATCCTCTGGAATCTGGGCTTCGGGTAAGCCTAACTCATCTCCCTGATAGAGACAAAACGTCCCTGGCATAGAAATTAACATTGCCGCAATTCCATGATAAAATTCGTCAGGGTAGGGATTCCCATTGACATCCTTTCCTGTCCAACAGGATTTGAGACGACCATAATCATGATTCCCGACAATCCAACAATTACCACCGTCGCTGAAATAATGTTCTACTTTCTTCAGGGTATCGTGCATTAATTTAGCGCTAATCGGTTCATCAACCAGCAAAGCACTGTTATATGCCAGATGTAGTTTATCGGGTCCCACATGCTGACTCGATAGCACAATTGAGTCTTCACAGAAGGTGACTTCAGCTAAGGTGATTACCCCAGGATACTGATCCACCAGTTCCCGAATCGGTTTGAGGATTTCTAAGGTTTCTTCACGGCAAAAATTGTATTTCAATAACTGCCGAACAATGGGATTATCGGGGGCGACACCATCGGGTAACAGTGCATCATCGGGGCGAGGCGGATTGTCTCGCAATTGGGCATCATGCAAGAAAAAGTTAGGCGCATCAATCCGAAAACCATCTACACCTAACTCCAGCCAGAATTTTGCCCGTTTCATCAAAGCATCAACGACGTCCGGATTATGCCAATTCAAATCCGGTTGACTGGAGAGGAAATTATAGAAGTAAAATTGTTGACGTTCACCGGACCATTGCCAAGCGCTTTCACCCATAAAAGCGGATAGCCAATTATTCGGGGGTGAACCATCTTCTTTGGGGTCAGCCCAGACATACCAGTCGGCTTTGGGATTATCCCGACTTTTTTTACTTTCCTGGAACCAAGGATGCTGATCTGAGGTATGATTCCAAACCTGATCAAGCATTACTTTCATCCCCAGCGCGTGAGATAAGTTTAGTAATCGCTCAAAATCTTCAAGGCTGCCAAACATGGGATCAACCTCACACATGTCGGTAATGTCATACGCTAGATCATTCATCGGGGATTGAAAGATGGGCGTTAACCAGATGGCATCAACACCAAGGGCAGCAATATAATCAAGTGTCTCAATAATCCCTTCTAAGTCGCCTTTGCCATTTTCCGTGGTGTCTTTGAAACTCCACGGCGAAATCTGATAAATTACCGCGTTTTTCCACCATTGTTCGCGTTGCATGAAACCTCCTTTTTTTCACAGAAACAGCACAACGAATATCAGGTCTAATTAACCCAATTTCAGGTGGAATGCCATAGAGTATGGCGTCGTTTTCGCTGAGACTCTCTAGGCGATTGCTCTTTGAATCTACACAGCTAACGTTTCCGCAGCAGCTTTGTGCCATTCCTGCGGCGACAGTATCAGGATTGATTTTCTCGTTAACTGGTAGCCACCATGTCTACAGGACTATCCTGACAGGGGGTAGGCTGATGATTCATCCTTCTAGGGTAGGAATCTGGGGGAGCTAGGGGAACAGAGGAGGATGGATATAGCAGATTTGGTGGTTGATGAGGTACAGTCTTCTAAGCAAGATCCCCGACAACTCCTACGAAGTCAGGGATCTGTCTGTGTACCTCACTTACTTAAAAAGCACTGTATGTAGTAGAGAGGTTCCGGTGGAACGTGATCTTTCCCCGATTTTTGGGCTGTTAAAGAAAGTCCTAAATCCTGTCTGCTGTACTAAGAAATGTTAACAAGCGTCAAATCCTTACTGTTCGCCATTCCCTGTTCCCTGTTTCCTTTTAACTGACCTTAATCCTGACAATCAATGAATTGCATTGACTATTTCTATAAACTTTTAGCTCGTCGAGAATATAGTACTTATGAACTGACTAAAAAAGCGCAATACAAAGGGTTTGATCCAAATGATATTACTGAATCTATTGAGAAGCTGCAACGCCTAAATTATCAGTCTGATACTCGCTTTGTCGAAAGCATGATTACGTCCTATCGTGGAAAATATGGGAAAATAGTTATTAAGCGTAAATGCCGAGATAAGGGAATTGATTCGGAATTCTTTGAACAAATATGGCAGTCTAACACTGAGGACGAGGAAGGGGGACAACTGGAGGGTTTGAAAGCCAAGGTGGTGCGAAAGTATAAAATTACTGATTTTTATAATATTGACCCGAAGACGAAGCGAAAGGTGTGGAACTACCTTCAGTATCGTGGGTTTAATCCAGGTGAAGTGTTAACCCAGTGGCAGAGGGAACAAGAGGAAGATGAAGATTAAAATAAACTACCAAATTAATACAGTTCCCTGTTCCCTGTTCCCTGTTCCCTAATCTCAACCATTAACTTTAATTTTTCCCACCTACTGATAAACTCTTCTCCATCATTTTCAGCGCCACAGCTAAATTCGCTTGTGTCCAAAGTAATGGTGTGGCATCACTGGGAACATAGGAGTCATCTTCTCGATGATAAAGTTCCGGACATTTAAATTCGCCAAACTGGTTATCTTTTCCGGTAATTTGCCCCAGAGAACGATTCAGGTAATAGATTTGTTGCTGTAAATCCTGGGACTGTTGATGGTGCTGAAACTTAAGTCCAAAGATAATAGTCCCCCAGGTAACGCCGGATACCATAGTCACCTTGCAGATGAGTAATAACATTATCTATGAATCGTTTTGCGCGTGCGCCCATTTTTGATTGATTTCTCTCATTTTTTTGCCATCAAACCGAACATGAGGTCGCTCCATCACATTCTGGGGGTCAGCTTCGCCCTCAATAATCTTGATAAAACGCCATCGATACTTATTGAAATAGCTGATCAGCGCCTTAACGGTTTTCAGAGCAGTTTCAACCTCTCCCATAACATAATGAGCGTGAGCAATATAGAGATTATCTCGTACCCAGACACTGGTATAGTCGGTGTATTCGGTGTCACTTTTTAATAAAGCCGCCGCAAATAAGCCATTGTCTAGTGAGGGAAACTGAAATGTGCCTTGGTTTTTGAGAAACTCGAATAACTGCTGAATATCTGACACACAATAGTCAGCCTGCATGAAGTCGAGGAGTTTTGGGTGATGAAGAATGAGCATCGTTGGGTATATCTCGATGAATAACTGAAAATCAATGGCACTGAAATATTTAAATGCGTGACAGCTTATCGTAGGGTGGGCACTGCCCACCAGCATGAATTCAGTGCCATTCAACTTAAAATCCTAAATGAGCCAATCCCGTTGAATGCCCGGTTTGCTCTTTATAATTTAATCAGTTGTTTCCTCAATAGTAATAATGAGCCTCAAAGACCGCATCTCTGAAGATATCAAAGTCGCGATGAAGGCGAAAGATAAAGTTTGGCTGGAAACGGTTCGCAGTATAAAAAAGCTGATCCTGGAAAAAGAGGTCAGCTTGCGTCCTCAAGGACAAGAGACGCTTACCGAAACTCAGGAACTTGAACTCTTAGCCCAACTTGCCAAACAGCGTCGGGATTCAATGGAACAGTATCGTAACGCTGGACGGGAAGACTTGGCGGAACAAGAAGCCAAAGAGTTAGCCATACTTGAAAACTATCTCCCTTCCCCCCTATCCGATCAGGAAATTGAAGCAATCCTGGATGAAATTATTACCCAAACTGGCGCAAGTTCGATGAAAGATATGGGGAAAGTCATGGGACCCGCCATGGACAAAGTCAAAGGGCGTGCTGAAGGTCGTAAGATTCAAGCTATGGTGAAAGCTAAACTGAGTGGATAAGTTGTCTTATGTCAGGGAACAGGGAACAGGTAAGATAGAGTTTTAAGTTAACTTCCTCATCACCCCATCACCCCATCTCCCCCAGCTTCCTCATCTGACTAAGCTGTAATGCATTTAAATTGGGTATTAGTAGCGAGCAAGATGCTCAATGTAGTGAGCAAGATGCTCAATGTAGTGAGCAAGATGCTC
>CAKZMA010000104.1 GCA_937127375.1 uncultured Coleofasciculus sp.
TAGATTTCAGAGGCGCGAAGTATCGCGTCTCTTCTCATTGTTCGCAGCAATTTGATCCATCTCAACTAGAGGCTAGCCTTTGACGTCCGGATCAGCTAGTCTGCTAAGTGGTAATTTGAAGGGAGGATAAGCAACAGTCTAATTATGTGTGAGACCCCGAAGCCGTTCCCTGTCATGGGACTACCTGTTCACCGACTCCAAGAGTACGATCGCTGGCTAGGTAATCGCCTTCAGCAAAACCTAGGGTGTCATGTGGTGACATTGAATGCAGAAATGGTGATGCAGGCGGAATGTAATCCAGCTTTGGCACGTTCAATCCGACAAGCGGAATTAGTTGTCCCGGATGGTGCAGGTGTCATTTTTTACTTACTTCTCCACGGTATCCGACAGCAGCGTTGTCCGGGAATTGAGTTGGCAGAATCGTTACTGCGACAGGCGGGAGAATTGGGTGAGTCTTATCCAGTTTTTTTCTACGGGGGTAAACCGGGTATTGCCCAAACAGCAGCGAAGATATGGCAAGAACAATACCCGAAACTCGCGATCGCAGGAATTGAAGATGGCTATCTGTCTCCAGAAGCCGAAGATCAACTCAAAGTCAGGTTGGCAAAAGAACAACCGCCATTAATTTTTGTCGGTTTAGGGGTTCCTCGTCAAGAGTTGTGGATTGCCCAAAATCGACATTTGTGTCCTCAAGCGATTTGGATTGGCGTTGGCGGTAGCTTTGATATCTGGGCTGGGATTAAAACCCGTGCGCCTGTCTGGTTGCGGAATAATCATTTGGAATGGCTGTATCGACTCTATCAAGAACCTTGGCGCTGGCGGCGGATGATGGCGTTACCGCAGTTTGCTCTCAAAGCGATCGGGCAACGTTTGGCTTAGTCATTTGTCTTATGTCATTCGTCATTCGTCATTTGTTAGGAAACAGGGAACAGGGAATTCAATTGTTCCCGACACCCGACACCCCACACCCTGCCCCTTTAAAAACCTGACCTTTATTAGTTCTGGGAATAGCGACGTTCTAACCGATTCAAAACACGGGCAATTAATTCAGCCTCGACGATCGGTTTTTTCACGTAATCATCTGCACCAACGGTAAAAACTTGCTGCACTGTTTGTACTTCGGTATGGGCGGAGAGAAACAACACGGGCAAGTTACTCCAGCGTAAATCATGACGGACAACCTGACATAACTCAATGCCACTATATTCCGGCATTTCTACATCTAAAATCAGTAAGTCGGGAGATACGGCTTCTAAGACATCCCAGAAGCGTTGGGGATGTGCCAACGTGGTGATGTTTAGTCCCCAAGGTTGTAGTAAATGGCGCAGCAGCGCTAGGATTTGGGAGTCATCATCCACGACTAAGACTTTAGCTTCCCCCAATTTCTGCTGATTAATCGCTTGAGTCACCACTTGCAAAATTTCTGGGGGAGTCATGGGTTTCTGTAAAAAGGTATCAGCACCGAGACGAGCGGCTTTGACTCGACTGCTTAAATGGTTTTGACTGGAAAAGATTAAAACGGGAATGTCTGAGTGTTGAACAGCAAGTTCTGCTAAGAGTTCAAAGCCGTTTTCTTGGGTGTCAGCAAAGGTAAGATCCAGCAAGATTACATCGGGAGGATGGAGCGCGATCGCTCGTTTGGCGGCTTGGAGATGGGGGGCGCTATCTACCTGCAATCCCCAGGCTTTTGCCTCGATTTCGATATGTTGGCTGAGGATTTGATCATCATCAATGACTAATAGTCGGGCTGGGAAAGTAGAAGACGTGGGGGGATCACTGACGGGGGGCGTAACCTGAGCCAAGGCGGGTTTGTTTGCGATCGCCTGTTGCAAGGAGTCGATTAAATCTTTCAGCTTATGGGCGTCTTGGGGGGTGGCTTGGGTTGGAGTTTGTAAAAGCTGTTCAATTTCGCGGGCGATTTTAGAACCCTCTGCACAACCAAACGATCCTAATGAACCCACTAATCGGTGGGCTTCAATTTTGGCGTTCTCACAGAGTTGTTGATTCAGGGTTCCTGTCGCCAACGTTACACTCACTTGCCTAAATACGTCTATTTTTTCCGGGAGGCTTTCTTTGAACTTTTGCCAAATTTGGGCAACCGCCGCCATGAGTTTCGCTTCAGACGTGCTATCTGCTACTTTTTCCTTGACTTGTTTGTTCTCTTGTTCCTGAGTGGGTGCATCTTTGAGGCGATACCCTAAGCCGTATACTGTCTCAATTAAATTAATTTTTATCCCAGCCGCTTTCAGCTTTTGCCGCAACCCTTTAATTTGGGTGGTTACGGCTTCTTCACCGGGAAATTCATCACTCGCCCAGATGCGATCGAGAATCGCACTACGGCTAAAAATACGTCGAGGATGACGCAGGAAGAGTTCTAACAATCCGTATTCTTTGGGCGTTAGGTGTAATGATTCGCCTTTATAGGTTACTTCTCCTGTATCCGGTTCTAGCCGTAGATGATCCCAAGTCAACACCTTTGATACCGTGGAGTTACGCCGCCGCAATAATGCTCGAATTCGCGCCATCAATTCGGAGAGATCATAGGGTTTAATCACATAATCATCCGCACCTGCTTCTAATCCGCGAATGCGATCGGCGCTACTTCCTTTGGCGCCCAGGAGGAGAATTGGCATTTGAGAACCTTGATGGCGCAGTTTTTGACACAGATGAATACCATCTAGGTTTTGGCGAGTAACGTCCAAGACAGCTAAGTCATAGTGAGAGGTTTGAGCGAGTTCTAATCCATTTTCAGCGTTAGTTGCGGCTTCAACGGTGTAGTGATGACTGGTGAGGGCTTCAATTAGGGGTGAAGCTGTCGCTGGATCATCATCGACTATCAAAATCTTCATGGGAAACGGGAGAATGGGGAATGGGATAATTCTGTATTCCCTTTGATCTTCACCTGTTTCTCATGGATTCTTGAATGAAACGTACATAATCCTCAATAAAATTTAATAGTAGGGGTTTGGTTACCAAAATAGGGGTTTGGAAACCAAACCCCTACTGACGACAAACGAAACGAAAATC
>CAKZMA010000105.1 GCA_937127375.1 uncultured Coleofasciculus sp.
TCATTTAAGGGGACAGTTATGGAATTTACAACAGTATCCTGAGTTAGCCGCAGCGATGAAAACGGTAGTTGAGGCAAATTGTCCTGTACCATTGGAATCGATGCTGGCATTTAAGTTAAAAAGCTTAGGTTTAGTGCAATTAGAGAATAATTCTGTCAAGCCGCGTTGTTTGCTATATTCCCAGTATTTTTACCAGACGCTTATAGATAGAAAAACATAAATAAAAAGTCTCGATATGTCGAGGCAGGTTTAGTCAAAAACCTGCCTCACGCATTGCCTAATAACAAAAATATTCCGTTGATTTGTAAAAAAATACTGTTTTCAGGAGGTAAAAACATGGTTGAAACCATCGCTGCCCAGAAAATTAATCTCGATGATTTAATCGAAAAATTTGGTTTAGAACGTATCGATGATCTGCTATTCTTCCCTGAATGGCAAGATGACTTACCTGAACTCACGGATTCAGAACGGCAAGCCTTAGATGAAGTTAAAGGTGACTATCTACACTTATCTCGATATACCATCCTTGAACCTATTGTTAAACTTGTGGTGTTGTCACCCTTGTTAAAACTAGCAGGATTTTATCGTCCACCATTTTATCTCACAGCAGAGAAGGAGGTAGAAATTGTCTCGGAGGATGAGAAACTGATCATTAAAGGGCGTCTTGATCTTTTGGTTTTTACGCCTGAGTTTTGGATACTGGTAATTGAGGCAAAAGGGTCAAAATATTCCTTAGATGCGGGGATACCGCAAGCTTTGACTTATATGCTGGGTCATCCTAATCCTAACCAACCTGCATTTGGATTGGTTACAAACGGTATGGATTTTATTTTTTTGAAGCTGATTAAACAGGATAGACCAAGATATGCTGAGTCCTATCCATTTTCCCTCAGACGCGGAGATGACATTTATACTGTACTGAGGATTTTAAAACGGTTTAGTCAATTACTCAGTCAATAGAAAGTGTTATCAACAATACGGTGTAATTAGAGTGGCGTGGCACAGCAAATTTAATGAAATAGTAGGGTCGCATAAATGTCATTGGTGTCAATTTAAGCCAGAAACCCCCTCACCCCCAGCCCCTCTCCCAACCCCCCTCATTCCCCCCTGCGAGGAGGGAGGACTAAGGATGCTTCGCTTTTATGGCACGGGAGAGGGGAGCAAGAGTTATAATCTATTCCATCATTTTAGGTTGTAAGTTGGGTTGACGAAAGAAAGCCAACAAAATCCAAGTTTTATTTATTTTAAAGCAATAGAGTGTCCACTACTACGAAGGACAAATGATCAATGACTAATTACGAATATCAATTTGGTGGCAGTTTAGCCGCTGATGCTCCCAGTTATGTAATGCGTCAAGCAGATGAAGACCTTTATCAGGCGTTAAAGGCTGGTAAATTTTGCTATGTGTTGAACTCGCGGCAAATGGGAAAATCTAGTTTGCGGGTGCAAACTATGGAAAAATTGAAAAAAGAAGGGGTAAAATGTGCGTCAATTGACTTGATAACAATTGGCAGTGATAATGTCACCCAATCTAATTGGTACAAAGGAATATTTTACGATTTAGTCAGAAAACTTGAGCTATCGGATAAGATTAACCCAAGAACTTGGTGGAAAGAGCATGAATCGTTATCCGCTGTGCAGCAATTGGGTATTTTTTTAGAAGAATTTTTATTGGCTAAAGTAGCGGAAAATATTGTTATTTTTATTGATGAAGTTGATACGGTAATTAGTTTAAACTTCTCAACCGATGATTTTTTTGCTTTAATTCGGGGGTGTTACAATCAACGGGTTGACAATCCCGCTTATAAACGGTTGACGTTCTGCTTACTAGGTGTAGCCACGCCTTCAGATTTTATTCGGGACAAAAATCGCACACCATTTAACATTGGTTTTGGAATCGAATTATGTGGTTTTGAATTAGATAAAGCACAACCATTAGCTGAGGGATTAGTCGGTAGAGTGGAGCATCCCCATGAGATTTTAAAAGAAATTTTGAGTTGGACAGGAGGACAGCCATTTCTTACCCAAAAGCTTTGTCAAATTGTTTATGATGCTTGTAGAGAATCCCAAGATTCTTTAAAGCCAGGAGAGTCAGAGAAAGAGTGGGTGGAAAAGTTGGTGCGATCGCACATCGTTGAAAACTGGGAATCTCAGGACAATCCAGAGCATTTGAGGACAATCCGCGATCGTATCCTGAGCAATAAAAAAACTGCTGGGCGACTGTTGGGGTTGTACCAGAAGATTTTGCGACAGGAAGAGATTGTCGCTAATGATAACAAACAAATGGAATTGCAACTGTCCGGTTTGGTGGTTAAACAGCAGAGTAGGCTAAGAGTTTACAATCGAATCTACCAAGAAGTTTTTAACCAGAGTTGGGTGAATC
Organism: uncultured Coleofasciculus sp.; assembly: GCA_937127375.1. Classification (GTDB taxonomy): domain Bacteria; phylum Cyanobacteriota; class Cyanobacteriia; order Cyanobacteriales; family Coleofasciculaceae; genus Coleofasciculus. The sequence goes on from CAKZMA010000105.1 coordinate 2,384, forward strand.
AGGTTTTAGCAAATTTGCGACCTTACTCTGAGGATATAACGGCTTGGTTAGCTACTAATTGCCAAGACGAATCACGATTGTTGCGGGGCAAAAAATTGCAAGAAGCATTGGCATGGAAAGTTAATAAAAGCTTGAGTTATGAGGATGAACAATTTCTGGATGCTAGCCAAGCTCAAGAAAAACGAAAGTTAGCTGAAGATCGAATTAAAGCCGAACGCCGTTCAGCCGAATTGCAAAATAAAACAACACAGATTCTTCGTGCAGGTAGTATTGGACTGACTCTAATCTTGGTTACATCAGTAACCGTAGTGGGATGGACAACGAACTATGTAAAACATCAAATAAAAAGAGCGAATATTGCAGAACAAGATGCCCAACTTAATACCATGAGTACATCTTCTGAGGCACTCTTGCTTTCAGGTAACACGTTGGAGGCACTAATAGCAAGTTTGAGGGCAGGAATCCAACTCAAAGAGGTAGTTGATGTCACTCCTGATACTCGAATTCGGGTTGTAACAGCATTGCATCAGGCGTTTTCTGAAATTCAAGAGCGTAATCGGTTACAGGGACATAGTGACAGTGTGTCTGACTTAAGTTTTAGTCCTGATGGACAGACTCTTGCTTCTGCTAGCGCTGATAAAACGATTAAACTCTGGAGACGTGATGGAACATTGCTCAACACTTTCCCAGAAGATAGCGGTCAGGTTAATAGTGTCAGTTTTAGCCCTGACGGGAAAACAATTGCCTCCGCTAGTGCTGATCATACGATTAAGCTTTGGAGTCGTGATGTAATTCTACTCAAAGTTATTCAGGGACATGGTGATAGTGTCAGATGTGTTCGTTTCAGTCCTGATGGCAAGACCATTGCTTCTGCCAGTGCGGATAATACGGTCAAACTTTGGAGCCATGATGGAACATTATTAAAAACATTACAAGGGCATAGCGGTCTGGTATGGAGTGTAAGTTTCAGTCCCGATGGACAAACCATTGCCTCAGCTAGTCAGGATAATACTATCAAACTCTGGAGTTTAGAGGGTCGTCTTGTCAAAACGCTTGAAGGGCATAAGAATAGTGTTTTTACGGTGGCTTTCAGTCCCGATGGACAGACCATTGCTTCTGCTGGTGCCGATCAAACGGTTAAACTTTGGGACTTAGAAGGAAAAATACTCAAGACTTTACCTGAACATAGTGGTTTGGTTTGGAGCGTCAGATTTAGCCCTGATGGCAGGACAATAGCTTCTGCTAGTGCCGATAAAACGGTTAAACTCTGGAGTCTGGAAGGCAAGTTGCTCAAAACTCTACAAGGGCATACAGATAGTGTTTTAAGCGTAAATTTTAGTCCCGATGGACAGACAATTGTTTCTGCTAGTCAGGATAATACCGTCAAATTCTGGAATCGCGATCGCAATTCTATCCAAACCCTTCCAGGAGAGATGGCTTGGGATGCAAGTTTTAGTCCTGATGGGCAGATGATTGCGTCTGCTAGTCGAAACAACACCATTAAACTCTGGAGTCAGTCCGGTGAGTTACTCAAAACTCTTCCAGGACATACGGATCAAGTTTATAGTGTGAGTTTTAGTCCTGATGGACAAACCATTGCTTCTGCTAGTGCCGATAAAACAGTTAAACTCTGGAGTATAAACGGTTCCTTGCTCAAAACGTTACAGGGGCATAAGAGTAGTGTTTGGAGCGTGAGTTTTAGTCCCAATGGACAAACCATTGCTTCTGCTGGTGCAGATAAAACGGTAAAACTTTGGACTTTAGACGGTCACTTGGTCAACAGTCTAAAGGGACATACAGATCAAGTGTATAGTGTGAGTTTCAGTCCCGATAGTAAAACAATTGCCTCGGCTAGTGCTGATCATACGATTAAGCTTTGGAGGCTAAATGGCACATTGCTGAAAACGATTCCAGCACATAGCGCTGGTGTACTCAGCGTCAGTTTTAGTCCCGATGGTCAAACCATTGCCTCCGCTAGTGCCGACAATACGATCAAACTCTGGAATCAAGATGGCACTTGGCTCAAAACATTGTCGGGACACAGCAATTGGGTGAATCGAGTGAGTTTCAGTTCAGATGGTCAAATCCTCGCTTCAGCGAGTGAGGACAAAACCATAAGACTGTGGAACCGAGATGGTATTTTACTCAAAACCCTTCAGGGACAAGGAAAAGCTTTCAATAATGTAAGTTTCAGTCCCGACAATAAGACCATAATTTCCAGCAGTGGGGGAGATGAGGTAATCCTATGGAACCTGAATCTTGATGATTTACTGGTACGCACTTGTAATTGGTTGCACGACTACTTGAAAACGAATCAAAATATTAGTGGCAGCGATCGCTATCTTTGCGATGAATATGACCGATAGGCAGTGATACTTTTGTTCTAGCTATACCTTGAATCTAAGCGAGAAGAGGATTATGAAAAACCGATTGATGAGTAGACTACTGGTTGCACTCCTAATTGGATTCGGTGCAACTGTAACTCTTAGCCAGATTGGAAATACTCAAGCTGGCGATATCACAATGTATTGTGGCAAACATAACGGAGTAGACGCGACCATGGTGCAAAATCCAGAGAGAACTTACCCCCTGATTCTGTGGGTATCAACTCTCGGAGGTCATACCCCTAGAGATCGCTGTCAAATTATATCTCCCAGGTTTCAAACTTATATCATAGAACAGGGAATGGATTATATTATGCTTGACCCAGCCAGTAATTCTCCTGTCCTTTGTGCCAGTAGGGATCGATACAGTGGTTGTGAAGCCGTACTATTTACGCTGAAGTCGAGGGCGGATGCCAATCGGATTATTCAGCAGTTAAACAACCTTTCTCGATATGTTGGAAGTCCGATATCTCAAGCTGGGTCAAATCCAGTTTACTTTAATTTAAAGCAATACCTCAGAGACCTTTCACCTGAAAATGGGAACACCCCTCTATTAGAGCAGTAAATCCATGGCTAATGCAGCCAAAATGAATTGGTACTTACTCATCATGGTTATCTGTACTGGGAGTCTATTGATTACTCTATCAGTAGTCGTCCTAAATGTCAGTTTTTCTAATCCTAGAGATGTCTTTTTCATCCAAATTGGACAAAAGCAAGACACGCTATCTGTAAAGCATCTGGATGATTTAGCCCAAACTTTTACCGTTAAAGTCTTGTCACAAGATACCTGGGGTTCAGGGGTTATCTTATACAAGCAAGGGCTGATCTATACAGTTTTAACGACTGAACATATACTGGTAGAAGGAGACGCTCATCGGATTCAGACTCCTGATGGTCATCTCTATCGAGCCAATTGGTTACAGACTGTCCACCTCAACGGTAATGATTTAGCCCTATTACAATTTCAGAGTACCGATGAGTCTTACCCAGTCGCCTCTCTAGATACTTCATATACGTTAACAGTAGGTGATCAAGTGTTTGCCGCAGGATTTTCCTCAGAAGCTAAACCATCAAACCCTAAAGGGTTTGTATACACAACTGGGCAAATCTCTCTTTTACCTGAGCAAGCCTTTGAGGGAGGTTATCAAATCGGGTATACCAATCGGGTGGAAAAGGGGATGAGCGGGGGACCTTTGCTTAATTATCAGGGTAAGCTTATAGGTGTCAATGGTATGGATAAGTATCCTCTTTGGGGAAATCCTTATGTTTTCAAAGATGGCTCTGTACCTTCAACAGAAGTACAGCAGCAAATGCGTCGTCTGAGTTGGGCAATTCCCATGCAGACTTTTGTCGAGCTAGTTCCGGAATCATTGAAGTCAAGTTTAGT
>CAKZMA010000106.1 GCA_937127375.1 uncultured Coleofasciculus sp.
ATGATATTGTTGCCGAAATTGACCAACTCTTTGAAGACCAATATGAAGACTACTTCGGCGAAAATATCACCGATAAAGAAATCACCGCCGAAAACCTGCGCGAAACCCTAAAAACCATCGAAAGTCAAACCGGACAACGAGCCGTGGTTATCTATGTTCGCGCCTTTCCCGACCAACTGCAACTCGTTTTAGTCACCCCCGACACCCCACCCATCCCCAAAACCATCCCCAATATCAACCGCCAAAAACTAAAGCAAGAATTAAATAAATTCAACCACGCGATTAACAATAACACCAGCCATGCCTACTTACCCACCGCTCAAACCCTCTACAAATGGCTACTTGCTCCCCTAGAAAATGAAATCGAACACCTAGAAATCGACACCCTCATCTTCTCCATGGATGCCGGATTACGCCTCATTCCCCTCGCCGCCCTCCACGACGGACAACAGTTTCTAGTTGAAAACTACAGTATCGGCTTTGTTCCCAGCTTCAGCCTCACCGATACCAGTTATCAAACTCTAAAAGACGCTCAAGTTTTAGCAATGGGAAGGGACGACTTTTCCAATTCCACCCAAGACGATTTACCCTCTGTTCCCCTAGAACTATCCACCATTGTCGGCAACTTATGGACAGGTGACTCCTTCCAAAACCAAGACTTTACCCTGGATAACCTCCGCACTCAGCGCCGCCAAAACCCCTATAGTATCGTTCACCTCGCCACTCACGCCGACTTTCCCCCAGACGGCGGTAAAGGCGCTTACATCCAACTGTGGAACCAGAAACTCGGATTAGATGAACTCAGACTCGTCGAATGGTACGCCCCGCCCACCGTGGAACTCTTAACCCTCAGCGCCTGTAAAACCGCTGTCGGCGATGAAAATGCCGAGATGGGATTTGCAGGTTTAGCCGTACAAGCCGGGGTCAAATCCGCCCTCGCCAGTCTCTGGAAAGTCAACGATGCTGGCACATTAGCCCTGATGACAGGATTTTATTCCCAACTACGCAAAGACGAAATTACCATCAAAGCCAAAGCCCTGCAACAAGCCCAAATTGCCATGCTGCGGGGAGAGGTGCGGATTGAATCGGGTCAACTGGTGGGAACAGATATAACCGTAAGCCTACCGCACCAATTGAAAAACCTGAATGATTCTGAACTATCCCATCCCTATTATTGGGCAGGATTCACCATGGTTGGTATTCCTTGGTAATTTCCACGATTTTTTAGCTCCCTCAAATCGTACCCATGTATATTTAAGATTTTCTGGGTCTTCCGCAGCTATTACAGCACAAAAGTGAAATTTACCGATTATTGACCCTGAGTGTTGATATAATCGCTACTCGAACCACTACCAGGGTTGAGGTAAAAAAATCATGTCAGACTGGCAGGAAATTACAGGTGGCGTCACAGCACCTAGAGGATATCGTGCATCTGGAATAGTAGCTGGACTTAAGCCTTCAGGACTGCCAGATTTAGCATTGATTGTATCGGATATTGAGGCGATCGCAGCCGGAGTCTTTACCCAGAATCAGGTTTGTGCTGCACCTGTTACCTATTGTCGCCAGCGTTTGCAAAAAAAAGCCAGCGCCCGTGCTATTTTAGTCAACGCTGGTCAAGCGAATGCGGCAACCGGGGAAGCCGGGTGGCAAGATGCTTTGGACTCGGCGAAGGCATTGGCACAAGCCTTGAATATTGCTCCAGAGTCTATCTTATTAGGCTCCACGGGTGTGATTGGACAGCGTATTCGCATGGATGCCCTCCTCGCCGGAATTCCTCAATTGGTGGAAGGCTTATCAGAACTGGGTTCCAATGCTGCTTCCCAAGCGATTATTACTACAGATTTGGTGACAAAATCCATTGCCTTGGAAACCACGATTGACGATCGCCCGGTACGAATTGGCGGGATTGCCAAGGGTTCAGGGATGATTCACCCGAATATGGCAACACTGCTGGCGTTTGTTACCTGTGATGCGGTGGTTGCTACACCGTTATGGCAAAAAATGTTAAGTCGGGCGGCGGATAAAAGCTTTAATCAAATTACCGTCGATGGCGATACCAGTACCAACGATACCCTGATTGCCTTGGCGAATGGTCAATCTCGCACCTCAGCGATTACAGAAATGGGACCCCATGCTGAAAAGCTAGAGGCGATGCTGACAGCGGTATGCCAACATTTAGCCAAGGCGATCGCACGAGATGGCGAAGGGGCGACGTGTTTGATAGAAGTACAGGTTACAGGCGCACCCAATGATCAAGCAGCGCGTCAAATTGCCCGAACGATTGCGGGTTCATCCCTAGTGAAATCTGCCATATTTGGTCGTGATCCCAACTGGGGGAGAATAGCGGGCGCGGCGGGGCGTGCAGGTGTCCCCTTTTCCCAAGAAGCCTTGCGGATTCAGATGGGGGATTTTGTGCTAATGGATAAGGGTCAACCTTTACCCTTTGACCGAGATGCGGCGAGTGCTTATTTGAAAAATGCCGCGACTGGGGCGTATTTGAAAGAGGATACCGTTTTAATTTCGGTCAGTATTGGCAATGAACCAGGTACGGGTAAGGCGTGGGGCTGTGATTTGAGTTATGACTATGTGAAAATTAATGCCGAGTATACGACGTGAGGGCGATG
>CAKZMA010000107.1 GCA_937127375.1 uncultured Coleofasciculus sp.
TTGATTTTGGCATTGCTAAGGGATTAATCCCCACCACGAGTACAACCACGGATAAGGCGGGAAATCAGGGATTTGCACCCTATGAGCAGATTGGACTAGGGAGTCGAGAGGTTATGGTTGATGTATATACCTTAGCGGCATCCTTATATTATGCGGTGACAGGTCAGCGTCCCGTTGGTTCCTTTGGGCGAAAGCTGTTTAACGCAGAATTAGTACCACCGCAACAGCATATTCCTGGGTTAAGTGATGCCACAAACCAAGCTATTTTATTGGGAATGGCGCTAGAACCGGAAGACCGCCCTCAATCCATGGAGGCGTGGTTGGAGTTGCTACCACTTCCATCTGCACCCAAGCCACCAAGAACTGTTCCAAGAAGGACTCCTCTACCCACACCGCAAATGCTTGCTTCTACAGTTCCAGAGACTCCGCTTCCGCCTCAACCGCCTATCTCTGTTCCCAATCAGCCTAATCCAACCAATCCTCGGAAACAACCCCTGATTTTAACCCGACGACGTTTGCTTCAGTTTGCGGGGTGGACAGGTGCGGGTTTAGGGATGACTGGGTTGATACGATTCTTTGATCGAAATTCATCTACTTCCCCTACGAGTGTTCCGGTAACGCCTGATGCTCCTATCCTGAAGAAAGGAGATCCTATTTCTACCACTAAGTTTTCTTTTGATGTGGTGACTGTTGATGCAAAGGGAACGATAGTTGAAGAAAAAACTGGAGAAGCTGGGTTTTTTCGGGAAGGTTTAGGTAATGATGTAACTCTAGATATGGTAGCGATTCCGGAGGGTACATTCCAAATGGGTTCGCCAGAGACTGAGGAAGGACATGAAGATAATGAAAGTCCTCAGCATCAGGTTACAGTTAAACCCTTCTTTCTAGGTAAATATCCCATTACTCAGGCGCAATGGCAAGCCGTGGCTAATTTGCCTCAAGTGAATCAAGAACTTGATCCTGACCCTTCTAGATTTAAAGGCGCAGATCGCCCGGTTGAACAAGTATCGTGGTATGATTGTGTAGAGTTTTGTGAGCGGCTTTCCCAGTACACGGGACGAGACTACCGACTCCCCAGTGAGGCGGAATGGGAATATGCTTGTCGTGCTGGAACAACAACACCGTTTCATTTTGGCGAGACGATTACAACCCACTTAGCCAACTATGACGGTAATTATACCTATAGTGCAGGTGCGAAGGGCAAGTATCGCGAGGAAACTACTCCCGTGGGAAGTTTTCAGGTAGCGGATGCCTTTGGCTTGTACGATATGCATGGAAATGTGTGGGAATGGTGTCTTGACCAATGGCATGATAGTTATGAAGGTGCGCCGTCAGATGGTCAAGCTTGGATAATTGATGATAATGAGAATCATTCTCGGCTGTTGCGCGGTGGTTCGTGGGGCAACAATCCCAGGCACTGTCGTTGTGCTAATCGCGTCAGGCATACCCCAGACTACAGGAACAGCCACTTCGGGTTTCGGGTTGTCTGTGGTGCGGCGTGGACTCTTTAGCACTTGACACTTTAGCACTTTTACCCTTTGCCCTGTTTTCTTTTCCCTCTTCCCGCCGCAGGCGGGTCGATTTTTTTTAGATTTTTTTATAGCCAACATCACTAATAGTCTGTCAGAATACCTCCTGTAACCGAATCGAGCAATGAGTGTTGTGAACGATTTACCGATTATCCAGAAAACCTACGACTTGATTCGCTGGTACATTCCAATTCTCAACCGCCTCCCTCGAAATCATAAATTTCTTT
>CAKZMA010000108.1 GCA_937127375.1 uncultured Coleofasciculus sp.
GAATAGAGAACGATTCGCCATAGCAATCAGGGGACTACTCATGTTAATTTTGATTGCTCATCCTAAATGTGGCAAAAGCTCAAGCAGCATATTTCTAAATGGCAAGGGGTACTGATCACTGCCCCCACTGTCGCCGGATTGGTGATCGCTACGGCTTGGACGGGTTCGTTTCAGCTTCTCGAATGGGCAACACTTGACCAATTTTTTCAGCAGCGTCCCCAAGAAGCTGTTGACTCCCGGATTCTGGTGGTAACCATTGATGAGTCTGATATTACCCAGATTGGAACGTGGCCCATTCCTGATCAGGTCTTAGCACAGTTACTTAGAAAAATAAACGCCCAACAGCCTAGGGCGATTGGCGTGGATTTGTACCGTGATTTGCCAGTCGAACCGGGTCATCAGGAATTAGTCGAGGTGTTTAAGTCTACACCGAACCTGATTGGTGTGGAAAAAGTCGTGGGCGAAACGGTAGCACCATCGCCAACCCTAAAACAACTGGATCAAGTGGCGATGGCTGATTTAGTCTTGGATGCGGATGGCAAAGTTCGTCGCGGATTGCTGTCTGTGCAATTAGACGATGAGTCCATCCACTTAGGATTAGGGGTAAAGCTGGCGTTAATGTATCTCGAAGCCGAAGGGATTACCCTGCAAATGACGGATGAAGCCAAGAGTCATTTACAGTTGGGTAAGGTGGAATTTGTGCCATTGACGGGGAATGAGGGTGGCTATGTTAATGTCGATGCGGGTGGTTATCAGATTCTATTAAACTATCGCGGACCGAGAGAGAACTTCCAAACTGTATCCATTGCGGATATTTTAGAGAACCGAATATCAGCAGATTTGATGCGCGATCGCATTGTTCTGATTGGCGCTACCGGACAAAGTGCTAACGATTTATTCTTTACACCCTATAGTCAAAATACCATCGGTTCTCGTCAGCAAACACCGGGCGTGATTATTCATGCCAATATCGCCAGTCAGATTATTAGTGGGGCGATGGCGGGACGCCCTTTAATTAAGGCGATTGATGGACGCCCTTTAATTCCCTTCATTGATAAAATAAACCAACTGTCCTGGCTGACAATTTGGGTTGATCCAGTCGAGTGGTTATGGATTATTGTCTGGTCTTTTATTGGTGCGGGAGGAAGCTGGAAACTCCAACAAGCGAACCAATTCGCGGATAGGATTTTTCCCCGATGGATGGTTGTTGGTTTCGGCACGTTCTTCATGGGTAGTATCCTGGTGGTGGGGAGTTATGGCGCGTTTCTCGTTAACTGGTGGTTGCCCGTTGTTTCCCCTCTAGTGGCGTTAATCGGATCATCAATGGCGATCGCGCTTTACCAAACCTGGGAATTGCAACTCTACAATGCTGACTTAGAGATTTTACTCGAAACCACCACGGCTCATTCCGATGCGATTGAGGAAGAGTTACATCAACAAGCCGAAGAAGCCGCACGGGAAAGCGAACGCCGATTAGCCCAATTTTTGGAAGCGGTTCCGGTTGGGGTAGCGGTATTAGATGCAAGTGGCAAAACCTATTACCTGAATCAACGGGCGCAACAGTTAATGGGTAAAGGCGTGGTTCCGGATACTTTTGCTGAACAATTCGCTCAGGTGTATCAATTTTATATTGCTGGAACTGAACAACTCTATCCGGCGGACTTATTGCCCGTCGTGCAAGCGTTAATGGGAGAAAGCGCCACGGCTGATGACATTGAAATTCACCAAGGCGATCAGATTATTCCTATTGAAGCTTGGGGTATCCCAATTTTTGATGAAGGGGGCAAAGTCACCTTTGCGATCGCGGCGTTTCAAGATATTACTGAACGGAAAAAAGCTGAAGTTGAACGTAAGAATTTCACGGCTCAACTCCTGCAACTGAATCAAGCCTATGAACGGTTTGTCCCGGAAAATTTTCTGCAATTGCTGGACAAGAAAAGTATTGTCGATGTCAAACTCGGTCAGGCGGTGCAGAAGGAAATGTCAATTCTATTTTCTGACATTCGTTCCTTCACCACTCTCTCGGAACGGATGAGTTTAGAGGATAATTTTAAATTTATTAATGCCTATCTGTCGCGCATGGAACCCGCTATTGTCGAACATGATGGCTTTATTGATAAATATATCGGCGATGCGATTATGGCACTATTTAATGGTAGTGCTGATGATGCGGTTCGCGCCGGAATTGATATGTTAAACCGATTGACTGATTATAATAAAACGCGGCGACGCCCGGATCGTCCCCCAATTCAGATTGGGATTGGGATTAACACTGGTTCACTGATGCTGGGAACCGTGGGCGGACACAATCGCATGGATGGTACTGTGATTAGTGATGCGGTCAATTTAGCGGCTCGCTTAGAACAGCTTACCAAAGAGTATGGGGTATCCTTATTAATTTCTCATCACACGTTTTTACAGCTCAATCATCCGGTTGAATATGCTTTCCGGATTATCGGTCAAGTTCAGGTTAAGGGAAAACGGGAAATGGTCTCTGTTTTTGAAATATTTGAGGCAGATCCACCAGAACTGCGCTCGGTAAAGTTAATGACAAAGCCTGATTTTGAGAAGGCTTTATTTCTGTATAGTAAACATTTATTTAAACAAGCCGCGCCAATATTCCAAGAGTGTTTAGAGATTAATCCCGTTGATCAAGTGGCTCAAATTTATTTAGACGCCTGTCAGAAGCAGTGTGAGGATTGAAATCGTTATCGTGGGGGGAACAGGGAACGGGAAACAGAGAACAGGAAATACCCAATTTAATAATAGCCGTTAAAATAAGTTAATTGTAGGGGCGGGTTTAGCCGTTTAATTTGGGTATCTACCGATAACCTCTAAACCAAACCCGCCCGTTATTATAACGTGGGTTTAACGTTGATGAATTTCTTTTTTCCGCTTCTGGGACTGCTGCTAGGACTCTTCGCGATCGCGATTCTACTCTATCTGGTTACGGGTCGCCGCTATCAATCCTCTGAATCGGTGGTCAATTCTTATGACCAATGGACAGAAGATGGTATTTTAGAGTTTTATTGGGGCGAACATATTCACTTAGGGCATTATGGCTCACCGCCTCAACCCAAGGATTTTTTAGTCGCAAAATCAGATTTTGTGCATGAAATGGCGCGTTGGGGAGGACTCGATAAATTACCTCCAGGAACCACTGTTTTAGATGTCGGGTGTGGCATCGGCGGCAGCAGTCGTATTTTAGCACGGGAGTACGGGTTCGCCGTAACCGGAATTAGCATCAGTCCCCAACAAATAAAACGCGCTCAAGAGTTAACGCCAAAGGACTTAGATGCGACGTTTTTAGTCGATGATGCGATGGCAATGTCTTTCCCAGATGCCAGTTTTGATGTGGTTTGGTCAATTGAAGTGGGTCCTCATATTCCCGATAAAGCTCTTTTTGCCAAAGAATTAATCCGGGTACTCAAGCCTGGTGGTATTCTGGTTGTTGCTGACTGGAATCAACGGGATGATCGCCAGAAACCACTTAATTTTTGGGAGCGTCCGGTGATGCGGCAACTCTTGGATCAGTGGTCTCATCCGGCGTTTTCTAGCATTGAAGGGTTTGCGGAACGGTTGCAGGAAACCGGACGGGTTGAGGGCAATGTAAAAACGGCAGATTGGACAGACGAAACGCTTCCATCTTGGCTTGATACTATCTGGCAAGGCATCGTTCGACCTCAGGGATGGTTACAGTTTGGTCTATCCGGTTTTATCAAGTCTGTGCGAGAAGTGCCGACAATTCTCCTGATGCGGCTAGCCTTCGGTTCTGGGCTTTGTCGATTTGGCATGTTTCGCGCTATTCGAGCCAATTCTCCAGCCAATTTAACTGAAACCGTCTCAACTCAAGCTGTGGCGACAGAACGGTGATGAATCAAATTTGACATCCTCACCGCGTTATACTGTTAGCGGTCACAAACTGAGCTTTTGTCATGCAGAGCTTAGTGAAGTACAGCGTAACATAGTCGTGAGATTCTTCACTCCGCTACAGTTCCTTCGCTTCGCTCAGGACTCAGAATGACAAATTTGACCGTGCGAAGCTACCAGCTACCAGGGGTTTGGTCACCAAACCCCTACTCTGGGTGGCGTAAACACGACTCTGCACAAAAGTGTTTTTCATGACATGGGGATATAGCCTATCCCTGCTATCCTTGATTTTGTGAAAACTGGGTCAATGTTGCCTCTAGAGATAAGTGTTATGGAGCCGTGGTTAAAATTACTTCTGCAATGGGCTGTCCCTGTTTTTAAGACCCTGGTCTATCTGAAAACGACTAATCAATTTAATGGCATACCCTTAAACGAGAAACCAACATCTGAACCCAAACCTCTTATCCTACCCTATCAGGGGGTCGATGAAGCGCCTCAACGGGAAAAACTGGTGACAATGGGGCAACATTTCGCCAATAAACTGCCAGATGTGATCAACGCGATCGCGCAAACCGTAGATGAAACAGATCAGCTAGAACAGCAGCGCTTCCAGCAACAGAAAGCCCTTCAGCAGCAACTCGTCGCCGAACATCGCCAAACCCTATTCAAACTCGCCGCCTATCAACGGGAAACCACCCTCCAGTTACCGGAAGTCCATAAAATCCTCGATCATTGGCCCCTCCGCCTGTTTCCTTCCCAACTCCTCGAACCCCATCGCCCCAATCGCCCGATTCCGCTACGAATTTTTATTGCCCCTCCCCAGGTTCAGTTTGAGCGGTTTGGCGAAATGAACTCAGAAGTGCCAGAAATTGAACTGGGTTTGGCGCAACGATTGCGAGAATTCTTAAGTCAACATTATCCCCTGCACTCTCAAGTGAGACCCACTGAATTTTTAGGCGGGGCGTGGGAGAGTAAGCGGTTTCATAGTGAATCGAGTATTAAGGCGCTGTTTAGTTTATTGAAATCTGAACCCACCTTAATATTAGAATCAGAAATTGATGGCGATTTTCTGATTTTTCGCCTCGCTTATTGGGGATTAGGGCAAGACAGTTATTGCTATTCAACCTTATGTAAGTTCTCCTATCGAGATTTTATCTATGAATCAACAAAAGCCAGGGCATTAAAATGGAAAACCACGCGAGACAAACTCCTGGCATTGGGAAAGAGTATTGAGGATATTAATGCCAAAGGCGGCGACAATGCGATTAATTTAGCCTACTTGGAAGAAGCCGAAGAATTACAGCAAGCTGGAATTGATCCGAGTGAATTGATTTTTCCCTATAAAGTGAACCGCCGCGATTGGGACAACTTTTGCCAGTTTTTAAGTACCTGTCACTGTTTAGTGGCGGGCTGGGTGGCGGATATTCACCATCTGGTTCACTCGGATGTATCACCGCTTTTGCCGGAATTATTACCACCATTAATTGCCGATATCTCTGATCCGAATTTAGTCCAAGTGGTGATACAAACTACTCTTTCAATTTATCAAGAGGTGTTACAGTCCCTTATTAGTAAACGCCCTTACTGGGAACCGGAACTGAGTTTAAAACTGGCACAGAGTTTAACCTGTTTACCCGATAAATCTTGGGCAACGGCACAGATTAAGTTCTCGGTGAAAGCGTGGCTGCAACAACGGAAACAGCCCCATCGAGAAGGCTTGCAGGCATTTGAAGCGATGCAATTGGTATTAACCCAACAGGATCACCACTATTGCCAGATGCTGCAATCCTGTTTAGCCGCTGTGGGCGATGAACAGGGGGCAAATCAAGTTCAGGAGTTGCTAGAGGCGATCGCATCCCGTCAACAGCAGCAGACGTTTGCTAATCTGGGCTTAACGTCTACGTTCACGGGACTCAGTGGTAAAGTGAGTGCGATCGCGATTCATCCAAATGGACGTACCCTGTTAAGTTGTGGGGGTGACAGTACGATTAAGATTTGGGATCTTATCAGGCTGAATTCGACACCGATTCAGCAATTAAATGGGCATTCTGGTGGAGTTTTGACGCTAACTCTTAGTCGCGATGGGCAGATTTTAGCCAGTAGCGATCAGTCGAAAAATCGCAGTTATATTAAAGTCTGGAATCTACATCAGGGTAAACTGCTGTGGACGCTTTCTGGACATCGCAAGCAAATTAATTCCCTAGCGATTAGTCCGGATAATCACACCTTGGCGAGTGGTTCCCACAAAATTAAGTTATGGAATTTAAACACAGGAGAACCCTTCCGCACGCTATTTGGGCATAAAGAATGGGTGTATTCCCTGGCGATTAGTCCCGATGGTCAAAGTTTAGTTAGTGGGAGTGGAGATAAGACAGTTAAGATATGGAAATTGGCAACCGGAGAACTATTGCGGACGTTGAGTGGACATAAAGCTAGTGTTAGGGCGGTGGCGATTAGTCCCGATGGGCAAACGATTGTTAGTGGAAGTGAAGATAAGACGATTAAACTCTGGGATTTTGAGACAGGGAAACTCCTAATTACATTAGCTGATCATACCGGAGCGGTGTATGCGATCGCGCTGAGTCCAGATGGTGAATATCTGATTAGTGGGAGTGAGGACAAGACAATCAAGATTTGGCATCTGCATCGGGGGGAACTCATGCAAACCCTTGAGGATCATACCGCCCCAGTATACGCCCTTGCTATTGGTGGTGATGGACTCCTCGCCAGTGGGAGTGAGGATAAGACGATTAAATTGTGGCGTCCCTTGTAGAGACGCGCCATGGCGCGTCTCCCTTATTGGCGTTTGTGCTATCAAGACGAACACAGAAGGTTAATCAAGGATTGAGGTATCTCTTCAAAATGCTCTAACAAAAAATCCAAAATTGCCAGATGGCGCAAGTCAACAGGTTGAGGACGATGATAGCCTTTCCCTCGGTTAAACCAACTCTGAACCGTCCCCTGGGAACGAGAACAGATGTGAGAAAGTTGCTCATAAGTGACATCCCATTTGGCATAAAACTGCTTGGGTGTCATCCCTAATTCACAGTAACAATAGAGGTGAATAATGTATTGTTCCCGCTGAGTAATTGGGCGGGGATAGTTTCGCCCTTGGGGGTTATAGCGTCCAGTTGGACTATGCACAGATAGAGGCGCAATCCGATGGCGAGAAAGGGTGGAATAACAGTAGAGATTTTGATCATTTTGATCATCTTCACTCATCGGTTCAATCTCCTCTATTTCCTCACCATGGCGCAGGGTATTTAAAGCGCCAGCGATGAGTTTACCGTTGAGGCTTTCGGTCAACTGCTGAATAAATAGCTTCGCGATCGCATGGACTTCAGCATCCGTTAGATGCATTTGCGACGCATCAAAATCAATATCGCGGTAGTGCTTGAGTAGAGACAGGA
>CAKZMA010000109.1 GCA_937127375.1 uncultured Coleofasciculus sp.
AATCCCCTCATCTTTGCTAGTTGGGTTACGGCTCCTGCTGTCAATGAGCGATCGCCTTTTTTACTCTGGATGCTTGAGCAATGCAATATAGATTGTCTCTTCACCTTCAGCACCCAGATGGGTTCAGAGAAGGTGTATCGAGGGTGAAGCACAGTTTGGTGAATGACTTGATGGGTGAACTGAGCGATTTGCGGTTCTTCCGGACTTAGTGTGCTAAACTATCAGCTTTCAGAGTTCATAACGCTCACCACATAAGGACTGTAGCGCCTAAGTTCATCAAAATGACTTGAAATATGGGAAGAAATGGCTAAAGCTCTTACTGTTCAATGTTCGGACTAATCAAACTAACAATTTAGCACACTAAGTACGGAAGACCCGCTTTAGATTGATTTTAAGCGTGGCGTAGCACCTTCACTTGAATTATGAGGGAAGACTCTGATTCGTTAGAATCAGGTTAGAAGCTGAGCCGTAATTATGAGGTTCGGTTATCCGAACTAAAATTGCTACTGCATATTATTTTTCTACGGAGTTAAACCTTAATGGTTACAATGTTCAGAGCGGACGCAACCTTTCTCAGCGAACTAGACAGGATTCTAGAGGGCATCTGTCGCAAATTGCAGCTCACCCCAACTCAGCATGATTTAGCAAGACAACATTACGAAGCGGTAGGCAATTGGCTTGAACACGAGGGATCGATATTAGCTCCCTATCATCCAAAGATTTACCCTCAAGGCTCCCTCGCAATGGGTATTACCAACAAGCCGTTAGGCAAAGAAGAGTATGACCTAGACTTCATTTGTGAGCTATCAATTCCCTGGTGGACAATTTCACCTGAGGACTTGGTTTCTAAATTCGAGTACAGAATAAGGGAACACCAAGACTATACTGCAAGGATGGAGCGCGGCAACCGCTGCATCCGACTGACCTATGCCCATAATTTTCATCTCGATATTGTGCCAGCCTGTTCGAATAAAGGACTGGGGTATGGACAGATTCGCATCCCAGACAAGAAAGCCAAGAGCTGGAAAGACAGCAACTCTAAAGATTACATCAAGTGGTTCAATAAAAGAGCGAGACAGTCACGTCGGGTGGACTCTGCTGAACCTTTGCCGCTTCAGGAATCTTTAGAAGAAAAACCTGCCTTGAAGTGTGCGGTTCAACTTTTCAAGAGGCATAGGGACGTAGCCTTCAGGAATATGCTCGATCTAGCACCTGTCAGTATTGTCCTGGGTACATTGTGCGCTATTCATTATCAGGGGCAAGAGTCAGTAGGTGAGGCTGTTGCCGGGATTTTAAATGGAATTGCACAGAGCATTGCTCAAAATCAGGGGAGTATACTTCTGGTTTTGAATCCAGCCAATAAGGTTCGAGAAGATTTAGGTGAACGTTGGAAGAACGCCGAAGCTTATGAGAAATTTGTGGTCTGGATTGGGGAATTCAATAAACTGTGGTTGGAGTTAAGCAATGCTAAAGGGTATCCAGAAATCAGCAGGCTTTTAGAAACCCTGTTCGATGAACAACCTACCAGGGATGTCATCCGCGAAGATGCAGTACAGGTGGGTAATATCCGGGGGACAGGTCAACTTGGAATTTTACCCGGAAGTGGAACTTTGACTTCTCAGCCTGGTGCTATTCACATTCCCAAGAACACGTTTTATGGTAACTAAGAAATTTCCCCAACGTCCTATCCCTCTGCTAGAGCAGATCGTCATGATGAAAAAGCACTTTCCTGACTTCCATCTACAGTGGCGAAAAAACATTGTCACTTGGATTGGAGATATCCAGCCCAGTCAGCTAAGTAGGTGCTACAGGGTGAAAATTTCCCACGGACTCCATAGAGCGCCTCATGTATACGTTCTAAAACCAGATCTGGCTGATGGATCTAACGGTGAAGCTATACCTCATACCTACCCCGGGAAGCGTTTGTGTTTATACCATCCTAAAAAAAGAGAATGGAGCCAGCAAAAGTATGTTTCTGAAACGATAGTTCCTTGGACTTCACTCTGGCTTTTCTACTACGAAATCTGGCAGATAACTGGTAAATGGATGGGAGGTGGAGAACATCCAGATTTGAAAAGGCGAAGGAAGCGAACACTAAGCTACCTTCTCAAACACTTTAAATCTGACTAGTTCTATATATAGGCAATGGCAGTGACAAAAACAAACAACTTTCAAATTCTTTCCCTCAGTGGTGGGGGATACCTTGGACTCTACCAAGCCGTTATTTTGTGTGAGCTTGAAGAAAAAGCTGGAAAGCCGATTGCACAATGTTTTGACCTTCTAGCCGGAACTTCAATTGGCGGCATCATTGCACTTAGCTTAGCCTTGGAAGTTCCTGCCGAAACAATTCGACGTGCTTTTGAAAAGCATGGGCAGAGTATTTTTTCGGCTCGGTCTTCCCCGCAGTCAACGGTCAGTAAACTCATCGATCTAGGACGAGCTTTTTTTATTCCCAAGTATAAGCATGATGGTTTGCGTAGGGCGTTGACAGACTTTATCGAGCCTTTAACATTGCTAGGTGATTTAAAGCATCCAATCGTTATCCCAGCAATCAATCTGACTAAAGGTCAACCTCAGATCTTCAAAACACCACATCATGAGCGGTTTGAACGAGATCATCGTGAAACTGTTCATGATGTTGCTTTGGCAACGTCGGCAGCTCCGACATTTTTTCCATTAGCTCAGGTGAGAAACGAGTTGTTCACTGATGGTGGACTCTGCGCCAATATGCCGGATTTTGTCGCCCTTCATGAAGCAGAATATTTCTTCCGGATACCTACTGAACACGTCTCTATTTTAAGTATCGGAACTACAACGTCCCAATTTTCCTTTTCGCATAGTATTAGACGGAATCTGGGTATCTTGGATTGGTTCTATGACACACGGTTGCTTTCAGTTATCCTTTCTTCACAACAGAAGATGACGGAATTTATGTTGCAGCACAAGCTGGGAGAACGCTATGTCCGTATCGATTCGATCCAATCAAAAGCCCAAGAGCGCGATCTAGGGCTTGATGTAGCAACCCCAGCAGCGCAATCAACCATTAAAGGTCTAGCAAGCGCGAGGTTGCGCGAGGTTATCGGAACCTCTAAAATCCGGGAAATGCTACAGCACATCCCAGAAGAACCTCAGTTCTTTTATGGACGTTTCAGTAACAGGGCTGTTTCGTTCTAGTAATGGGGCGCAGCAAATGTGGGAAGTTCTGCTCCGGGAAATCGAGGGCTTATTTGTTGGCGACACGGACGGCACGTTGTGAAGAAATGCTTAGAGAGTTAGTGGGGGAAACGTTAGGGATTTGTCCATAATCCATAAGCAAGGAGTGCGTTATTGCTGAATGGATGATTTAGGTGTCAAGGATGTGATCGCGGTTTGGATGGGATACTACCGGATTGTGTGGATTAGTGCTGAGGCAATTTAGCATAACAGGTACGGAAGAGCCGATATTTTACTGCCCTTAGCCCGTCTTTGGACATCTAATCAAAATTGGGATCAATCAGCTATTGCTTGTAAAGACTTGCTATAAAATTATACTGATTTTATTACAGAATAAGACCATTTATATATAGGAAAAATATTAGAAGATGGAGGTTTTTGGAACATTTACGACAAGAAATATTTTAGCTATTAAATGGGCAACCACCTTATCCCGGATTTCTCACCACAATTGTTCAAAGGCTTATATATAGCGTTTCTCACAGTTGTGATGTACACTTTCAATTCCAAACGTATTACTGTAGACTAATTAAGGAAAAGTTGCTGTACATCATGAGCATGAGAACCGCTATATACTACGGGGATACGTTAGGACATTAGCTGATTCCAAAAGGCAAGGGTACAGAATACCCTAACCTGCCTTGGTAAGGCAAACCCTGTTCTCGTTTATACAGGGAAAACTAGCAGATATTTGCTCAAAGAGGCGATCGCATAATTGGGATGAGACCTTTTTACGGAAGTTGATGTTAAAACAGCCCATGGGATTGAGCTAACCCTGGCTTAAGTCCTAGCCGTTATGACTATGGATTATGATATAGTCGTAACAGTTCGTAAATAATTGACTAAGACTGATAAAATACAGCGAACGCATACACCAAAATATTCAAGGAGGATAATTTCATGGAAGGATGTCTGCGAGTTGGTCAACCTGCTCCTGA
>CAKZMA010000110.1 GCA_937127375.1 uncultured Coleofasciculus sp.
CCGTCCTCACGGAGTAGGGCGGGGTATTGAACAATCTTAATAGGTTACGGCTGATTGCTCATTCGTTATTTGTCATTTGTCATTTGTCTTATGTCATTTGTTTGCTTCCTATCTTCCCCAGCTTCCCCAGCTCCCCCAACTCCCCCAGCTTCCTCTAAACAACCACCCCCTGTTCCGCCGCTTGAGCTAATTCAGCCGCGACACGGGCAGCGTAGGGGCGAATAAACCACCATAGTAAGGGAGATAGCCATCCCCGCATTGTCACCGAAAAGGACACATACGTTCCGCACAAGCCTGACTCCACCCGATATGTCACTCGATTTTCCACCCCCGGAATTGCCAGCATCCGGACGCTAATTAATTCACCCGGCAATACCCGTTCGACAAACACTCGCACCGGAATGGGAATCAAGCGCGTTACCACCTGGTAAATCAAGCCAGGTTTCGGGATTAAACCTCTCGGTGCATTTGTACTACAGAGCAAAGGATTCCAGGAGACATCTGCCAAATTGATTAATTTTTGCCACAGAACATCCACCGGAGCATTACTGAGGGCGCGATAAGTCCGAAAGAGGGAAAATTTGCACCAAAGCCCCTCTTGACCTGCGATTAGCTTAAAGGAAAAATTTAGGATCACAGCACGCCTCCTATCGCGACGCTTCAGCAATGTTTATCTTACATTCGGCAAGACACGGTATTGCTAAGTACCTGGACATAAATTCTGTCCGCTGTCCTAAGAAATGTTAACCAGCCTCAAATCCTTACTGTTCCCTATTGCCCGTTCCCTTTTCCCTTATCCCCACCGCCCGACTTTAATGAAAGTCCGACTACTTAGCAATTAGTTGGCATAGTTGACACCATAAACCTTTAAAATAGAGCCTGGAACCCTTAAAATGCCTAACCATAGCCTTCTGGTTTAGGTAATACTGTATTTACTATTGAAATTATGACCGCAGCTCAGACACCGACCACAAATCCTAATCGTTCCTTACCTGCCACTGACTCTAGGGATAGAGTGAAGCAGTTCATGCAACAGATCCAAGACACTATTTGTGAATCCTTGGCAGAACTTGATGGTGCGGGTCAGTTCCAGGAAGATTCTTGGCAGCGGGAAGAAGGAGGCGGGGGTCGTTCTCGTGTAATCCGGGATGGTGCTGTCTTTGAACAGGGGGGTGTTAATTTTTCTGAAGTATGGGGGACTCAACTTCCGCCCTCGATTTTAACCCAACGTCCAGAAGCCGCAGGTCATGGCTTCTATGCCACGGGTACATCTATGGTGCTACATCCGCGCAGTCCCTATATTCCCACGGTTCACTTAAATTATCGTTACTTTGAGGCAGGACCCGTTTGGTGGTTTGGTGGAGGAGCTGATTTAACACCCTACTACCCCTTTGCCGAAGATGCGGCTCATTTCCATAAAACCCTAAAAGCCGCCTGTGACAATCATCACTCCGAGTACTATCCCGTATTCAAGCGTTGGTGTGATGAATATTTCTATCTCAAACACCGTCAAGAAACACGAGGCGTTGGCGGACTGTTTTTTGACTATCAAGACGGAACCGGGGAATTGTATAAAGGTCCCCACCCAGAAAAAGCAGCAGCCATCTACAGCAAGGAACTGGGGGCGGTAGAACCCCGAACCTGGGAACAACTGTTTGCCTGGGTGGAGGAGTGCGGTCATTCGTTTTTGCCAGCTTATATGCCAATTGTCGAGCGGCGGCGGGATATGAACTATGGCGATCGCGAACGCAATTTCCAGCTTTATCGTCGGGGTCGGTATGTCGAGTTTAACTTGGTGTATGACCGAGGAACGATCTTTGGCTTGCAAACGAACGGACGTACCGAATCGATTCTCATGTCTCTCCCTCCCTTAGTGCGTTGGGAATATGGCTACCAACCTGAACCGAATACACCAGAGGCTGAACTGTACGAAACGTTCCTCAAACCTCAAGATTGGACAAACTGGACTCCTTCAACCTAAACCGAATGGTACTGAATTGAGGCGGGTGGACACTGCCCACCCTACGGTATCTCAAGGGTTTTGGTGATCCAAAACTATTTCAGGAG
Source organism: uncultured Coleofasciculus sp. (assembly GCA_937127375.1). Taxonomy (GTDB): domain Bacteria; phylum Cyanobacteriota; class Cyanobacteriia; order Cyanobacteriales; family Coleofasciculaceae; genus Coleofasciculus. The sequence goes on from CAKZMA010000110.1 coordinate 2,068, forward strand.
CGTGCCATTGAACCTAAGCCAACTATCGGCGTTGAACTAAGGGAGTGAGAAACGGTAACCCAATTCTTGCCCATTGAGAGTCATCTTTACCAAAATTTGGCACAAAAATAGCGTCCACTTTGTCCTGACCTCACTTGGGAATATGTACAATACAGAAGAGATTGCTAACGCAAAAACCACCCTGGCAATCTTTCTAGGGTGAGTTACACCCGATGTTAAGCCTGTGAACTGGTTAAGTGCCATCACTGCTAGGATGAAGCAGGAACCGTAGGGGCTTGGTTACCAAGCCTGTACTCCCAAGGATGTCCAGTTTTGGGGAACTTTGGGTAAGTCTTTTGTAATGGATTAAGTAGCGTAGGTTGCCCGATTAAGTTACTTGTTGTTTCAACAATTCACCCAACGCCTAAGTAACGGAATTGATACCCAAACCCTGTATGGCTCCTCTTGTGATGTCAAGGGGAGCTACTGCTGCTCAAGGAGGTCTTTATATGATTCATATTGATCAAAAAACACACACGACGAAAGATGGTACAACAGTTATTGTTTTGGCACCAATTGGACGCCTGGACATTACCACAGCTTGGCAATTTCGCCTGAAATTACAAGAATGCATTTCCAAACTCAGCCGCCATGTGGTGGTTAATCTCAGTCAGGTTAACTTCATTGACAGTTCTGGTTTAACCTCTCTAGTCGCGGGTATGCGCGATGCGGATAAGGTCAAAGGTAGCTTTCGCATCTGTAATGTCCATCCCGAAGCCAAACTGGTGTTTGAAGTCACGATGATGGACTCCGTGTTTGAAATTTTTGAAACGGAGCAAGAAGCTTTGGAAGGTGTACCCCGGAGTATGGCAACCTGAGGCAAGGGATTCATACCCAAGTGTAGGTCGTTCACTCACTCCCAAACAACCTGTACAGGAGAACAGTCCCCACCCAATCAGCAACTCAACCGATTAAATTAGCAGTTCCCCGGCGAAGTCTTGGCGTTTGGTAAATCGAAATGGACCGAGTAAGGCTCCCCAAGTGGCTTTTCCGGTACTAGGGTCAATGCCTTTATCGTAGCTGCGAAATTCATCGGCTGTTACTTCAAAGCCTAGAGAGACTTGGTAAGTATTGCCCTGATAACTAAAGCGACAAGGGCGATCGCTGGCTGAAGTGGTAGTAAATTCATAATTATTGAAACCAATTTGCTGCATCTGCACGTTTAGACGGCAATCGGGTAGAAATGTGATATCTTCGCGGTTAAGCTGCTGCAACAATTCAGGATGCCTACCTGCACCGCGAACGGCGTCCGGATCGTTGATCTGATAATACTGTACCTGTAACTCAGTGGAGGATTGGTCACTTTGATACAGCCGCAGAATCCGTTGACGGTAGGGGCGATCGAGGTTAGTAATCGGTGCTTGTTCGGCAAAGAGGGTGAGGCTGTCTTCACTGAATAAGGGAATGGGTCTTTGCCAGAGGTGTAAGTGAACATACCAGACGGGTTCAGCCAACGCCTGTTGTTGGTT
>CAKZMA010000111.1 GCA_937127375.1 uncultured Coleofasciculus sp.
CCACCTGTTGTAACCAAGTAGTATCGATCGCCACCTCGCGCGTGATACTTAACTTTTACTTTCGATCGGAACTGATACTGGCTGCTGCTGTTGAAACGAGCTGATTGAGAAATTTGGTAGTTGGTCTGAGTACTACTTGCTCCGCCGTTGAAGGCTACGTAGTTAGTGTTAAACGTGTTCGCACTTGCACCTGCACCAGCACCAGCACCTGCGCCTGCACCTGCACCTGCACCTGCACCAGCACCTGCACCTGCACCAGCACCTGCCGATAACCTCGTACCTGCCGAACCACTGCCATTGACAATCACGGTATCACCACCGCTAAGGGTGTAGTTTATAACTGTGCTACCGCCACTTTCAACCAAGTTGATTGTGGTGTCACCGAAATCGATATCTGTATTGAATGAAAGTGGGGAACTCGCACAAACACCGCAAACCAAATTCACATCTTCATTCTGGCTAGGATTAGAGTAGGTATACCCACCTTCAATGTCGTTATCAACATTAAAGTCACTCACTCCAGCCACAGCGTAGAAATTAAAGCGACCCCGACTCTCACCCTCTAGTTTGCTCCCACCTTGTTCAAAGGAGAACTTAACTTTATCTTTATCGGTATCACCAAAGCTGCTAAATGTTACACCACCTGTACCAAAGACAGAAGCGTAGCCAGCCACAGCTCCTTCATCCTTCCCCTCAATTTTGAACTTATCTAAATCAAGGCTAGTATCAATAATTCCTTCCTGCTCTATCTTATTGATATCATCAATAGTGATATCAACAAAACCAATGTCTCCCTTAAATTTGAACTTTCCACCGGAAGCGTCTTCGGTTTCAATTTCAAATTTCTTGTTGGCTTCGCCGACAAAACGAAGGCTATCGCTGTCTACACCTGCTAAGGTGTAACTTCCGCCAGCTAAGTCTTCCCCTTCAAACTTGAATTTGAGTTTTTCTAGCAGCGAGACTTCAGGAATTGTAACAGTACTAGAATCTCCCAAAATATAGCTAGATGGGAGATTAATCAGCCCACTATTTAAGTCAGCCTCAAAGTCACCAATTTGTAAATTACCTAAGGTTGCTTCAAACTCAGACTGAGACTGCTGAGATAACGTCGCCTCTACATTGGGCAAGAAAACCAGTGGTGCATCACCCATGACCGCAGGACTTACCAGGGTTCCTGACAAATCTGAGAAGGTTTGGTCAAAAGAACTCAGCTCAAAGTTAAGGACTGTATCAACCCTATTATAGGGAACGATAATACCTTGACTTGTATAGGCTATTCCCGTCAGTTGACCTTGGAGAACTCCTGTGTCTCCAGCATCTGGCGTACCACTTGTATTTACGTCGTCAAAACTAGCAGCGCTGGGTTCAAAGCGGGCGGTTGTGGTATTTCCATTGGTGCTTTCGATGCTCAGTTCCTGAATCCCCACATCAAATAGGGTGACATTCCCGCTTGTCGCGTTCATACCGGGAACAAAAAAAGCGGCTTGACCCCCAATGGAACCGCCTGTTACTTCAATACCGTTGGTTGTGGTAGTTTGGCTCGTTGTTGTCGTGGTTGTAGTTTGAGCTTCAGCGGCTGGTGCGATGACCACTGCTAAACCGCCAACTATCCCTAAACCAACCATGTAGCGTAGTGATTTGAGAATCATCTTGTTAGACTCCATCTGTAAATGAACGAAAGGAACCGAGATATGGGGTTGACTCCGAGACCTAACCCAACAGTTGGCTAGTTATGATTTAATCCTGAGCAGAGTCAGATCGCGAAGTATTGATCCAGAAGAGGGGATAAAGTACCCAAGACTGGCTTTTCACTGATGTCAGCAGGCTGAGAAGATGCAGATTCTTGATTATTGGGTTAGCCTGTCTGAAGTTCAAGACGCGCCTTAATTAGGAGGGTTCCGTCAAAAAAGTAACTTTACAAGAACTTCATAAAAACTTCAGAAACAGCATTTTAGCGTTGTTATGCATTTCAACTGGGTATTAGTAGCGAGCAAGATGCTCGCACTACTATAATTTCGCCATTATTGGCATTTCCAAGCATGGAAACCTCTCCTCAGAATCTGGAGAGATGCTTCGCTTCCGTTCCTTCGCTGCGCTCAGGATCAAGCTTCAGCATGACAAACACTCCAGTTAAGAGCGTACAAAGTATGACAGTCGCAAGATTGGGATACAACCTATCCCAATAACAGTAATCCGGCGACTGCCCTAATCTTGGATTCTGGTTTAGAACGTAAAGGTTGTACGAATTGCTCCTATGGTAATCGTGTCGTTGTCATCGTTATGCAGGGGATTTAATATCACAACTACTCCCGGCGTGATGCTGATATTGTCTGCCACTTGCCAACGATAGAACACTTCCAGGTGAGTCGTGGTATCCGGTTGACCTCCCTCATCGAATGCATTGGGAATGCCATCGGTAGAGAAGAAACCTGGAACGTTCCTGCCTATACCAGCATCATCGGTAATATCACTATCTGTGATTTTTGGCGGCTGACCCACATAAATTCCTCCTAAATTCCCTTCACCAAATAAGTCCGGGAAATTCAGGAACGCCATCCAGTTAAACGTTTGCGCGTCTCCTGAACCGTCTTCAAAATCCGAATCGGTATAACCTGCCCAACCGCCAACGGTAAGTTTGGGGATGACACGCCATTCCAAACCAGCACCAAAGGCGTTGGTATTAATCGGTCCTCGCAGGAATCCATTATTCACTTGCTGTAAAGCAACCCGATCATCCCCAACGCCAGTACCTAAAAAACCATTGGGTGAATAGGAATTGATGTACTGAAGGGATATATCAAGGGTATCTAAGGGTGAGGCAACTAACTGTGCCCCAGCCGTGGTTGTCGTTTGATCTCCGCCAAAAATTCCCCCATTTTCTGGCTCTGCTGGAAGACTGGACGAGTAAACCCCTTGTAAACTCAGACGAGTTGCAATTTGCCAGTCAAAGCCAATACCACCGCTGCCATTGCCGATACTAATGATCGGGTTGCGCTGGGCGAAGCGAGAGAGGGGACCCGAACCTGCACTTTCAATGCGGTTAACGCCTCGGAAGACGTTCACAGGGTTAACTCCTTCTGGTCCAACGATTAAGGCAAAACTACTGCCAAAGAGTTGACGATAGTTGAGGTCAGTCAGTCGTAAATCGTTATCATTGTCTCCTTCATATCCCAGACCAACAAAGTTACCCAAGGGGTCTCTGGTCGCAGGAGTGGTGGTGCTACCATTCCCAGCTTGGAAGCTGGTGAGTAAAAGACTACGAGGACTCAATTGGGTGAATAGACTCAACTGGACATTGTTAATCACATTGATATTGGTGTCATCATCGGAAATATCATTGCCCGCGAGTACAAACTCATCACCACTACGCCCTTGAACCCCTAGAATGGCTTGTCCAAAGATTTTAGTCGTCGTCGAAAACTGATTATCCTCCAAAAGGGCAGTTCGACCTTCTAAATTATCTACCCGTGCCCCTAGGGTCGCCAATTCTGCTTCAAACTCCAGCACCAACCGTTGCAACGTCTCTAATTCCCCAGTGGGAAAGTCAGTACGCCCTGCAATCAACCGCTCAATTT
>CAKZMA010000112.1 GCA_937127375.1 uncultured Coleofasciculus sp.
TCGCCTAGAGAACAGAACAAGACTATGTTCTCAGGTCGAGGGATTTCATTTGTATATAAGCTGTTTGGCGTTTAAACCGTAATGTGGATAATAGCGCGTTTCCTGTAATGCGTTAAGCGAAGCCATGCCGCAGGCTTTGCATCTTGCTCGCTACCCATCCCCAATTTAAATGCATGGCAGTTTAGCTATTTACGATTATGGATAAAAAATGAGCCAAAAACGTTTGAAAGTTTTGCTAATTATAGAACAATGTAATCCTAAGATGAGTTCTACCCCTTTAATCGGCTTTAATTTATTTCAAGCCATTCATAAATTAGCAGAAGTGACTCTAGTTACTAGAGATTTTAATCAAAAAGCTTTAGAGAGGCATGGATATACTGAACAAGTTATTTATATATCAAAAAGTAATTCATCAAAATCACGAAATTTTAGAAAACTGATTGTATCAAAAATCAAAAATGAAGCGATAGGAAGACCTATAGGTACGGCTCTACGTTACCCTGATTATGAAGATTTTAACAACCAAGTTTATCAACAATTTAAACAGTCAGTTATTCGCGGAGATTATGATATTGTTCACGCCATAACGCCTATACATACCAGGTATCCTGTCAAAATAGTCAAAGCTTGCAAGGATACACCTTTTATTTTGGGACCTGTCAATGGAGGTGTGCCATTCCCAGAATGGTTTGAGGAAATAGCGATAAAAAAATATTTAAATTTAAGCTTTTTGCCAGATTTAGCCAAATTTATCATTCCTGGCTATCTCGACACATACAAGCAAGCCGAAAAAATATTCGTCGGCTCAAGCTATACCTTAAATAAATTGCAAACTTTTTTTAAATTCCCCGATAGTAAGATGTGTTTGCTTTCAGAAAACGGAGTATCTAGCCGTTTCTTTGCTGAACAAGAAAAAATAAAAAAAGATAGCAAAGTGAATTTATTATTTGTGGGACGATTGGTAGCTTTCAAGTGTGCTGATATTCTTATTGAGGCTGTTACTCGATTGAATGAAACCATTAAAAATAACATTCAATTAACCATTGTGGGGGATGGACAAGAGCGAAGCCATTTAGAAAAAATGGTACAGACTTTTAACTTAAATAATATTATCAATTTTGTCGGCAAAATTCCCCAAGCAGAAACCCTAGAGTATTATCGTAAAGCCGATATTTTTTCCTTTCCTTCTATCCGAGAATCTGGTGGAGCCGTAGTCTTAGAAGCCATGGCTTGTGGACTTCCCTGTATTATTGCCAATACTGGGGGTGTTGTTGACTATATGACAGAAGAAGCTGGGTTTAAAATTGAACCGATTTCTAGAGAATATCTGACACAAGAATTAACAAATAAAATAGAAATACTGGTTAAAAATGATGATTTACGTGAAAAGATGTCAGCCAAGGCGATTGAAAGAGCTAGAAAATTTGAATGGGGACGCAAGGCACAAAAAATTGTCGAAATTTATGAAGAGTTTATTGCCTGAATGCGACTCATTCACTAGGCTAAAATTAGCAATATCAAGGTAAGAACTATGCTAAGTAACCAAAAGCAATTTTGTGATAAAATCTGATAAGTTTAGAGCTATTTTTTGCTTGAATAATTGATTTATAGCAGTAGGCACATCGATTAGGACAAACGAACTGTTGTAGAGACGTTCCGCCGGAACGTCTCTACTAAATAATCTGTCCTAACCGCTTTTTCCATTAGGGATAAATACTATATCTTCATAAACTTGTTGAATATCATCAAAGTTGTCAAATTGAATAAAGTCTTTTTCCAGAGGATTCCACTTCAACGAAATATAATCCCATGATTGAAACACATCAAATATATTTTCTGGTTTTTGATTCATATTTCTGAGTTTAAATTTGTTAATTTCACAACAAACAATCGGACGAACTTCATTAAAAAATTTTGAACCCCCTTTAAGCACTAAAGGTTCAGAACCTTCAACATCTATCTTACAAAAACCTACATTTGGAAAACCTTGTGATTCCCAAATATTATCTAAACGCTTAATTTCAATATCTTCAGATTGATCATTAATAGATTCTGGTGCAAGAGCCGCTCTACCTGGATCAGTGGGGAGATATATTTTACAAATACTCTCTTGTTCTCCTAAACCTACGGGAACTATTTCAATATAATTAGGGCAATCTGAAATCTTAATATTTTCTTTCAATAGCTCAATGTTTTTTGACAGGGGTTCAAATGCATAGACCTGACCTTGTTCACCGACTAATTCTGACAGTTTGAGGCTCCAAACTCCTATATTGGCTCCAATATCATAGCAAACCATTCCGGAAGAACAATATTTATGAATGGCATTAAACACAACAGGTTCATATTGTTCTCTGAAAATAAATATTAAGCCATGAATCCCGCGTCGTTTACCTGGGATTAAACGCATTTTTTTATGGCTATGAATTGTGATTAATGGCTGGTAATGTAATGCTTTGTAAATTTCCCACAACCCTAAACGAAAAAGAACTAGATGAGGCACTCTATGCATTTCAGGATGTTCTAGTAAAAAATTTATACTATAATTAAGTTTTTTGAAAAATGGTTTAAAAGCCATATTGATTTTGATTTTTTGATTGATTAATTATTCCTGATTATATCATTGTTTGATGATTAACTAATTAAGATATATGAAGTATTGGAGATTTAACCTGTTCTAGTTAGACCAAGCTGAGAAATTCTGAGCAAACTGGGACAGAGACAATAACTGAATTCTCGGATGATGGCGAACCTCGTCTCGATGCGCTGCTGTATTATAGCCCCAATCCGCTAAATAGAGTCTCACCTGAGCTAAGTCTGTTTGCTGTTCCACTGATAGTAGGGTATTTAATCGATCCTCTACAAACCAAAGACTTGCAGATTCATCTGTAAATTCTTGTATAAGTTCTCGTAGAGTTTGGTGTTTGGGACGTTTAATTTCTTTGCCGATAATTCTATCCTCTGATAATTCGATACCTTGTTGTTGTAATAACTGTTTGGCAAAGCGCCCTTCTTTAGTGGTGACAATAAAAACCTGCGTTGGCGTTTCTAATATGCTCTGTAGACGCTCAATTACCCCAGGATAAAAGCGGTGTAGTGCTAACCAACTCTCTAAATCACTCGTAATCCATTCATCGCGAATTTTATCTAACTGTTGACCCAAGTTCTGTGGCTGCAAGTTTTCGGAGTCAACACATTGGTGCAAAACGGTTGACCAATCTTGCAAAATTTGGGATTCTGAAACGCCTAAAACTAATGCTCGTAGTAAAACAGGCATTTCCCACCCCGTTTCAATAACAGGGCGCAAGCGGTAAAATTTTTCGGCTAAATCTGGTGGGGGTGTTGTATTTTCCGGTTGCCAAATTTTGCAGTAGGTACGCCAAGCGGTTTGGAAGTATTCCAG
>CAKZMA010000113.1 GCA_937127375.1 uncultured Coleofasciculus sp.
ATTAAGACAAATAATGATCCCTGTCGTTAACTTTAATTTTTCTTACCTATATCGTGTTGATCACCGCTGATTGCGTCAACATCATTTCATTCGCCCACTGTTTATTTGGTAACACTCAATGGGCGGGTTTAGTCACATCTAGGTGAGGGAAGTAATGATGGTAGTGAAACCCGCCCCTACAGACGCGCCATGGTGCGTCTATACACTCAACTATTCTTAGCTTTGACTGGGTAAAACATTGGGAATCTCTTGATTAATTTGCAGTTTCTCAATTGCGTCTTTAATCACCTCCAGCAATAGCTGATTTTCCTGCTGCTGCGCCAATTGAACCGCTTTCTGCAAGTCCGCGATCGCTTCTTGTTTTTGTCTCAATTTAGTCTGGGCTAATCCGCGATTGTAATACGTTTCAATATGATTCGGGCAAAGGGTCAATGCTTGGTTATAATTCTTGAGTGCCTCTTTATACTTTTGTAGCGCGTAATAGGCATTCCCTCGATTATTATAGGCTTCATAATTTTGACTATCCACAGCAATGGCTTTAGCATAATTGCCAATGGCTTTAACAAAATTATTTAAATAATAGTATCCATTGCCTCGGTTATTATAAGCTTGAGCATAGCTAGGATTAATATTGATTGCTTTATCATAGCTTTCAATCGCTTGTTGATATTGATTCAATGCAATATAAGTATTACCAAGGTTATTATAACTTTCGGTATAATTAGGATTGAGTTGAATTGCCTGACTAAAATCTGCCAACGCCTTTCTATACTCGCTTAAATTATAGTAAGCATTGCCGCGATTATAGTAAGCCCGCTCATAGTTAGGATTACATTTAATCGCTTGCGTATAATCCGCGATCGCCTGAACATAATCTGCTAATAAGTAGTAAGTATTACCTCGACTATTATAGGCTTGCGGATAGTTGGAATTAAGTTTTATGGCATGATTATAATTTTGCAAGACTTGTTGATAATCATTTATAGCAAAAAAGCAATTGCCACGATTGTAGTAAGATGAGGCTAAGTTTGGATAAACTTGAATCGCTTGGTTATAAATTTCAATTGCCTGCTCATACTGTCTGGTTTGATAAAGCTTTTTGGCTTTTCGATTATAATTAATTGCCAGATTACGCTTGTATTCCAAAACAGCAGGTAATATCAAGCCTAAAATTATCATTAGTCCAAAACTGCTTACGATAAAAGCGAGAACAACCCCGGTTAATTTAAGGATTTTGCCAAGACGCTTCAATGTATAACCTCCATGGATTCTGGAATACAGTCCCAATCAATTTTAGATCTTAAAGGAATTTTTTTAAATATTCAATCAGTTTAAACTCGATAGATAAAAAGCCCTACCCAATAGCGAGCGAGACGCTCACACTACGGCGATTCTCTTTTGCCTCTTTCCTGCTTCACTCCACCACAATAATTATTCAGAAAACCTTGATTTTTACCAGTTTTATATCCCATTTTATTTGTTCGTTTTATACCAAAGAACTCGATATAAATCTAACGGTTTAGATTTTCCCTTAACCCGCATCGGCGGCATTTTTTCCACAGGAATCGTTCGGTCATTGAGTTTATCTAACGTACTTTGAGCGATTAAAATTTCATTGGGTTTGGCTAAATTACAAATCCGACTAGTCACATTCGTGGTATCACCAATTGTGGCATATTGAATCAGTTTTGCCGAACCGATATTTCCCGCCGCCACGTTCCCCGTATTTAAGCCAATGTGAATTTGAATCGGTCGTCTTTTGCGTTGAATCCATACTTGATTTAAACGGCGAACTGCCCATTGCATATCAATCGCGGCTTTTACAGCTAAATCGACATCATTGGGTTTGCGATAGGGAGCGCCCCAAACCGCTAGCAATGCATCACCAATATATTTTTCTAATGTTCCTTCATAGGGGAAAACAATCTCCTCAACCATCACCTGGAAATACTCATTCAGCATTTCAATAATTTGCCGAGGTTCCATTTGGGAGGACATTTTAGTAAAGTTACTAATATCCGCAAACAGCGCTGTTACTTCTGTATCAACAATTTCTAAATTGCCTTCCTCCCGCAGCTTACGACTCACCGTTCGCGGAAAGAACCGTTCCAGTTTATCTCGCATCACCGCCTCCGCCTCCATCTGGGTATAAAGGCGAGAATTTTCGATCGCGATCGCGGCTTGGTTTGCCAGACAGGTTAAGAACTCCAAGTCTTCCTCAGAATAGAGATTCGTCATCGATAAATTATCCACATACAAAACACCGATAACCGTATCTCGTGGTTTGAGCGGAACACACATCGCGGCGTGAATCCCTTGTTTGAGAATCGAGACGGAATCGTTAAACAATGTATCAATTCGGGCATCATCCGTTAAGATGCCATTGCCTTGCTTGCGAACAAAATTAGCAATCCGTTTGCTGTAAAACTGAGTATTATCTTGATAATCAGATTGCAGTTTTACCGCTTTCTGTTCCAATTTTCCGGTCTGTTCATCAACCATCAAAATTGCTGCCCGATCCACCTGCATGATCTCAAACAACAGATCCAAAATTTTTTGCATCAGTCGGTCAGATTCTTCAGGAGAGGAAAGCTGTTTGCTCACCTCTAGCAAAATTTGCAATTTATTAACCGATCGCTGATGAGCATCTTGGTCGCGGAGTTTGAGAACTGAATGTTCTGCTTGATCAGGTTGCAGTAATTCTCGCATCGTGATCCGCGTTTTCTCAGGCGCAACCTGCCGGAGAATCGAAAGATTCGAGGTATCGTCATTGATCGGTTTTTGTTGAGGAGTGGGAAAGGTTTTCACAAATTTGAAAAACACACTACCAAAGCGAATTAAATCCCCATGCTTGATTTGACATTCCTCAATTTTACACTCGTTAACAAACGTGCCATTGAGACTTTCCAGATCCGTCAGTGTGGCACTCTCTGAGTCTGAGCAAATAACGATTTGGGCATGGTGACGAGAGAGATACCCATGAAGTACGACAATTGTGTTATCGTCTTCACGCCCGATAGTATTAATCCCCGACTCCAAAGTATAAACTTTTTGATTAGGAGTATCGGGATCGTAAATTAAGTAAGACACGCCCCATCCTCACCCTTAATGATCCTTTCATTCAAGATAGCGAATGCTGGAGAGTTGCTCCCAGTCGCTTGTGGTCAATCTCCCGCCTGCGGCTTCCGATACACTAGAAAAGGTTGGCAATCGGGACTTTATCCACCACTTTAGACAAATCAGCATGGCGCGATCGCTCACATACACTCAAGCACCTTGGCTAGAAACCTATACTGAAATTATTGATGTTCGCAGTCCCAGTGAGTTTGCTGAGGATCATCTACCCCAAGCAATCAACCTACCCGTCCTCGATGATGAACAACGGGCGAAAGTGGGAACGCTTTACAAACAAGTCTCCCCTTTCCAAGCCCGAAAACTCGGTGCTGCTCTGGTTGCTGGTAACATTGCTCAACATCTTGAGTCTCACTTTGCCGCTAAAGACAAAGACTACCATCCTCTGGTGTACTGCTGGCGTGGCGGTCAACGTTCTCATAGTCTGGCTGGCGTCTTAAATCAAATTGGCTGGCGAGTGACTGTTCTAGAAGGTGGCTATAAAACCTATCGTGCTTATGTGTGCCAGCAACTCGAAAGGTTACCGCCCCAGTTTACATTTCAGGTGTTATCCGGTTTCACGGGTAGCGGGAAAACCTATATTTTACACCAGTTAGCGCAACGCGGCGTCCAAGTCCTTGATTTAGAAGGTTTGGCAAATCATCGCGGTTCCCTACTGGGTCAACAGTGGCAAGATGAACCAACCCTTCAACCCTCACAAAAACAGTTTGAATCCTTACTCCTGTTGGCGTTACAACGCTTTGACCCCAGTCAGCCGATTTGGGTAGAAGCCGAAAGCAATAAAATTGGACAGCGTTATTTGCCCCCCTCTCTTTGGCAACAGATGAAGCAGGCGAACTGTATTGAAATTCAACTCCCCCAAGCGGTTAGAATCGAACGGTTGCTGCAAGAGTATCCCCACTTCATCACCCATCCTGACGTATTGAAACGCAAGCTAGGGTTCTTGAAATCGCGCTTTGGTGGGAAAAAAATTCAGCATTGGTATCATTTAATTGACACCGAACAATGGCATACATTAGTCGGAGAATTGCTGAGTCACCACTATGACCCAGCCTACCGTCGTTCAATTGGGCATCTGTACCAAGACGCCTCACGGATTATAGAGATTGATCAGGTATCGGATACTACGGTAGAAGCGTTGCTTGAGTCGGTTGAGTAATCAGAGCAGGTATGGAAGTAGGTCAGGGATCGCATAAAATATATTAAATAATATAGGGATAAACAAAGGAGTCAAGTATGAGATTTATTAGCCCAAAAGTAGACTATGCTTTTAAGAAAATATTTAGTTCAGAACAAAGCAAAGAGATATTAATCAGTTTTTTGAATGCTATTGTTTATGATGGAAATCCAGTCATTAAAGACTTAACCATCCTCAACCCCTACAATCCCGGTCAGACACTCAGCTTAAAAGATACCTATTTAGATGTTAAAGCCGTTTTAGCTGATGGCTCTATTGTGGTCATAGAAATGCAAATCGCATCCATGGCTGCTTTCAACAAAAGGGTGGCTTATAACTTGGCAAAAGCTTATGCCAACCAGCTAGTCAAAAGAGAAGATTACCCCCGGCTTAATCCAGCCATGGCAGTTACTATTACCGATTTTATCCTCTTTCAACAAACAGAGGATGTTATCAATAAATTTGTGTTTCAGGAGAAAGAGAAAAAGTTTGAGATTCTCAATCAGGAATTACAGTTAATCTTTGTTGAATTACCTAAGTTTAATAAAACTCTCTCAGAGTTAACGAGTTTGACAGATAAGTGGATTTATTTTCTGCGAGAAGCGGCGATGTTGGAGGATATCCCTGAGAGTTTAGGAGAAGTATCGGAAATAAAATTCGCCTTAAATCTGGCTCAACAAGCCAATATGACAGTGGAAGAATTGGATATAGTAGATAGGCGGGGGATGATGTTACAAGACGAGAAAGGACGGATAATTTATGCAGAACAAAAAGGTGAGCAAAAAGGAGAATCGCGATTAATCCTGCGACTACTCAAAAAGCGTTTTGGAGAAATTCCTGTGGAAACAAGCAGTCAAGTTGAAAATTTATCTATTGAAGATTTGGAAAGTTTAGGAGAAGATTTCTTAGAGTTCGACAGTCTGGAAGATTTGGAAAATTGGTTGATGGAGAGATAGCCAGCTTAAAGTTATACAGATGAAACGAATCTTTGATATATACAGCGCTTTTCAAGTAAGTGACGTACATAGACAGATCCCCGACTTCTTGGAGAAGTCGGGGATCTTGCTTAACTACGCACTAAGGTTAGGACATAAAAGAAAAATTCAAATCGCTTGACCCTGAATTTCGACAGGCTCAATTGCCGCGAAGTCGAAGGATCAATCCCTTGTAAGGTAAGCGTTTTTCTTCACTATTGCCAATTGACTATTGCCTATTCCCTCCCCGCGTAGAGACGCTCACAGGGGTTAATGGCTTCATCGCAGATGGCATCAATTAAAAGCTTTTTAGACTCTTCATAGCTTTCTAGGTCAAAGTTGCGGTTGAGTCGGGTAAGATGTTCTTGAAAAAAGGCACTGAGTTGAACAGGTTCTGTTTGTAGAGTCCAAGGGAGCAAATCGGTGAGTCCTAGTAACTGAAATGCCTCGCTTTTATTGAAGCTAGAAAATTTTCGCTTCTTTGATTTTGGGGTTTTCCCACTGCGACGTTTTTCACTTAGCATCTTGGTTATATTAACGCGGCAAAATTAAGGCATCCACTCCAGTATAATCCCGACTCGACTATCTTTTTCTTCTGTCGAGTTTTGCTTCTGAATATCGGTGGATAAGCGTAAGTCTGGGGTAACCGCATACCCAACCGACAAGGTGGTTAAACCGACTTCATCATCACTCCCTGGGGAGACAAAACTTTGGGTTAAGGAAATATCAGCCGCACCGGTGCGAGATAAAACGAACTGCAATTTTACGCCGAGATTTACGCCATCTGTGGTGTAATCGTTTGACTCCAGATAGCGATAACCCACCAGGGGAGCCACATTCACATAATTTCCTAAAGGACGCAGATAGTACCGCAAGTCTACACCAAAAGCTTCGCGATCGCGATTAAATGAGGTGTGATAATCCCCACTGACGGTGAAACCGCTATGATTGATAAAGATATCGTCCACACCAATATTCAATCCCCCCGCTTGTCCAGTTGAAGGAAACTGAGAATAGCCGAACCGGAAACGGGTGCGAAAACTGGGGTCATGGTGTATTTCTTCTAAAACATTGGGTACGTCTTGCAACCAGCGTTGTAATACGGGACTATTCTCAATAATCTCTGGATTTAACTCCAATTCCTGGGCGGCTGAGTTTGATCGGGGTTCAGATTGAGCCGTCAGGTTTATTTCTGGAATGGGGGTTGGGATTGTGTCTAACGTTTGGCAAGATGTGTTACCCCAACTGGGTACAAATATCCATAGTAAACCTAAGCTTAATTGCCAACATTTTCTCAAAAAATAGTTAACTGGGACTAGGGAATAGGAACTCGGAAAGATACTGTCGGCGAATTCTGATTGGCTCATATCAAAGGAGTAGGGGCGGAGTTATGGAGGTGTAGGGGCGGGTTTTACTGATAACATTTTGGAGATAACCCTTAATGTAACTAAACCCGCCCTTCTTTTACTATCATTGATTTTCTACCTTAAGTTGATACGGATGAAGGCTTGCGCCCCACATAAGTACCTCTTAGAGGTTTGTCGTAAGATGCGAGCGTTTATAGCGCTAAAGCGCTTACTACAAACTTAGTACAAACCTTAAAACCGTTCCACATCCTTAAACTGGGCTGACTTTTGAGCATTCGCGGCTTCCCCACAGGTGCGAGGGGTGGGAAATACTTTTCCGGGATTCGCCAAGCCTTTGGGATTAAACACCTGATTAATCCATTTCATTGTCTCCAAATCCGCTTCACTGAACATATCGGGCATAAAACAGTTCTTATCCGCACCAATCCCATGTTCTCCCGAAATACTCCCGCCTGCATTTACACAAAGTCGCAGGATTTCCCCGCCTAATTCTTCCACCTGCTCAAATGCACCGGGAATTGATTCATCATACAGAATCAGAGGATGTAAATTGCCATCGCCAGCATGAAAAACATTGGCAATCCGATAGCCATACTTGTCACTTAAGGCTTCAACGTCTTTAAGTACCTGCGCTAACTGTGTCCGAGGAATCACCCCATCTTGGACAAAATAATCCGGACTCAGATGTCCCGCCGCCGCAAACGCAGCTTTGCGTCCTTTCCATAGTTTTAACCGCGTTTCGGGGTCACTGGCGGTGGTAATCGTCCGCGCCCCATTCTGTTGACACAGTTGAGTCACCCGCTTTTTGTTGGTGCTGACTTCTACCTCTAACCCATCCAATTCCACTAACAAAATCGCGCCCGCGTCTCTGGGATAACATCCTGTCGCCACCACATCTTCTACCGCGTTGATGCTGAGATTATCCATCATTTCCATTCCGGCTGGAATAATCCCCGCGCCAATAATATCGGCAACGGCGGCACCGGCGGCTTCTATACTGGTAAAATCTGCCAGAACTACACAGATAGATTCTGGGGTTTTGAGAATTCGCAGCGTAATTTCTGTGGCAATTCCTAATGTGCCTTCGGAACCCACAAATAACCCGGTTAAATCATATCCCGGCATTTCCGGAACCGTGCCACCGACATCCACAATTGACCCATCGGGAACTACCAATTTTAAGCCTAAAACATGGTTTGTGGTTACGCCATATTTTAGACAATGAACCCCACCAGAGTTTTCAGCCACATTACCGCCAATGGAACATATAATCTGACTGGAGGGATCTGGGGCATAATAGAATCCTGCGCCACTTACGGCTTGAGTCACCCAGTTGTTAATGACTCCAGGTTGAACCACAATGCGTTGATTGTCGTGGTCAATATCCAGGATACGCTTCATCAGGGCGGTGACAATTAAGACGCAATCTTCTACGGGTAAAGCACCACCCGATAAGCCTGTACCTGCACCTCGCGCCACCCAAGGGATATTATAGCGATCGCAAAGCTTAACAGCAGCCGCAACTTGTTCAGTAGTGCGGGGGAGTACCACCAAGGCGGGGCGTTGGCGATAACTGGGTAATCCATCACATTCGTAGGTGAGTAATTCCTCCTTGCGGCGAACTACACCCTTTTTACCAATAACGGCTTCAAATTCCTTGATAATGGGTTTCCAGTTCCGTTTGGACTTGGCTTGGGTCAACATAGGTCGATTTCACGAGTACCGCTACGGGGAAGTTAAACGTCAAACGTTAGACGGTAGGGGCGAGTTTTGCTGGTCAGTTTATCGGCAACCGATAACCCATCAACACAACCTGCCCTTTTAATCAATCAAAAAAGGGTTGATAAAATACTATTCTTAGGGAATTAAGGCTTTTATTTCAACTATGCATATCTTGCCTCATTAGTCAACCCTTGTTGTAACCCGTAACAAATCTCGCTTTATGCCGTTTTTGTCTCTAGCAAGGGTGATAGATAGGGGGTTTCAGATTCTTGACTACCGACAAAAAATGTACTTGACAAATGTACTTGACATCAGAGCCGGGGATTGAAAACCAAGCTCCTTGGACTCTTGACATCACTTTAGCTGAAGAGGCTTCCCGTATACGTTCTTTCCATAGTCCTCGGAATGCAAGCTCTCTTGCGGCGCATAGCTCTGGGTCTTCCGTATTTAGCACACTAAGTCCGGAAGAACACCATAAATTTACTTGTCTTGACTTTTAAATTTATCATTTTTTCAAAATAAATTAAACTGAAATTCATATTTACTTAGAATTTACAAATCTATAAGCCTTGCTGAATCTTCTGTAAAATCCTTCAATCTCTATAGACAAGACAATCACGGATTCAGTAAAGTAGAAAAGTATAAGGGATTACTACTTATTACGTTTTTAAGCCAGAGTACCCTAAGTTTTCT
>CAKZMA010000114.1 GCA_937127375.1 uncultured Coleofasciculus sp.
AACTGCCAACAATGGTGGTTAGTTCTTTGGCTTTGGGACGTTGTAGACGGGCGACGGTGTATCCTGATTCTGAGGAATGATAGGTTAATCGTTCCACTACGCCTGTCAGGGTTTCGTAGTGGGGAGTTGCTTTTATCGGTGGATAGGGTGAGGTGGACAAGGAAGGTTGGTTAATCGTAGCCGTGAATAGAACTATAGTAGTCTCATAAACAGGTATTTTACTGGTTATCCCTAAGCCTCTGATTCATCTCTACTCGGCAGGAGATCATCGTAAGGAAGGAGAGTTGTTTGACGCAGTGAATTAGTCTACTTTACCTGTGGCAGGCGTTCGCGTTCCCACACATCCTTTCCGCGTTGTCGTGATTTACCATATCCCAATTTGTTCAACAAAACAGATCCCAGAATTTCCATTTCTCTCAAGCAATCTTCATATTGCTCCTTAGTTTTCAACTGTTCTGATATATCAAATACAGAAAGCAACTTGGTAATTCGTTTCAACTCGGTAATTAGTTGGTGAATAGTTTCTTCCTGCTCCTCTTTATGTTCCACAACCTGTTGCTTGCAAATAAGCTTGATAGCATCGATATACAGTTCCATATCATGCGCTTTTATCCCTTTCAATGTCACAAGCTTATAAATATATTGAAGAAAATTGCTACCTTTAACTTTTCCTTGCTTAACCTCTGCTTTATCAATTTTTTTAATACCACCTTCCAATTTCCTGGTAAGGGTAATACCATATCCCTCTAAACTGCCATCAAAACCGAAAGATATTGGTGGTACAGTAGGAACAATGTCAGACTCGTTATAGATATGAAAGGGCTTCGCAAGTTCGCTAACTACAAGGGTATTGCCATATCTGGGCATTCCAAAGGTGTAACAGGCACAAGCGTCAAGATATGGCTTTTGAAAAGGATAAGGAATTTTGTTGGTTTGGTTCCAGAGTGAGTGGAGGATAGCCGCTAATGCACCGCCAAGAGAATGTCCAGTGATATAAATAGTGTTTTCTGTACCAAACCTATCAATTATGTTTGAATGAATATCATCTATGCAACTTTGAATGGCTCGATAAAACCCTTTATGAAAATACATCCCTGAGTTTGGGTGTCCGTCAACACGAGACCTACATATATGAAAATTAGTGAGCCAATCATTTAAATAAAAAAGTATGATGCCTCTCAGAGAGATAAACACAACCTCTCTAATTTTTACGATAGTAGCTACTACATACCAATTTTCTACAAAAAATCTACTGCTCTCGTTTATATCTACCCTTGTTAATAAATCTTCAACATACTCACTTCTAATTTGCTCTTGAATAAGAGATCGATAAGACTCGCACGGAATGAGATTTGCTCTCTCAGCTTTTTTTAATTCAAAGTCTGGTATTCGCAGGTAAGGCAATTTGGCAATAATAGAAGAAAAGTATGCTTTCTTCCAATCAAAAACAGGATTTTTCCAGTTTTCTATACTACCAAATTTTGCATAAATATTATTTAACTCAGCCTCGTATTTTTCAAGTGCCTTTCGAGCATCATCCCTTTGCTCTTGAACAAGTTTGTGTGAAGCTTTTTTACACATGGGTGCTTTTCTCCTCTTTATTATGTATTAAAATTTTTTGGTTTAAAGTTAAAAGCACCCTTCATTCAATAGTAGTTGTCTGAACTATCCATTCAGCATTAACCATTGACGACTGCATTATAGCCTTTTTTTTACATTGTGGGGTGTCTTTGTAATTTGGAGCATCCCCTTTTGGAAACAACATCACCTAAAAAAACGGTATTTCAAGGTTTTCAGCCCTCCTAAAAGAGCTAAAGTACAAAATTGGGATGCTCCCTTGTAATTCCTATCGTTGCTGTGCTTATCCTGTAGAGAATCCATCACGAGAAACGATAAACTCTAAGCCATCTGAATCATCTGAACCAGTTTATCAGGTCGAAACCACGGGGGTAAGGTGACAGGCTTATCGTTAATATCGTTCCCTTCATTATCTGTCCATCCCGATAACTCTCCTTTGAATAGAGGCTGCTGGAATCCATTGGCTTTTAATTTCAGTCGTATTGTTCCCTCCTTAATCGCTTCACTCATTCCCTCGACTCCCCCTAATCCCGCATTGGTTAGGGAATGGGTGATACAGATAACATTTTCATTTGCCTTCCTGGGGGCGGAAATCACTTTGGGCATGAGGATGATAGACTTATCGGGTATTTCCATGCCCATGGTGGTGAGTTCGTCCCAAATGGAAATAATTGGGTCATCGTTTAAGGTTCGCATTGACCAGCGTTCTTTGGCGTTGTCAATGGATTCTCCATACTCTTCCCAGTTTTCATGACTCCCGTAAATATCAGGTTCTGATGGGATTAATTCCTTCCAGGCAGTATCTTTATTTTGATGGGCGTGGGGGTCACTGATACTATAAAGCTTTGCCCCTTGAAAATGAGATTTTAACAACGCAAGGCTTGCGGCGGTATAACTTTTATAGGCTCCCTGTTTGCCATAAATAATTATCGGCATTTTTCCTTTGGCTAATGTCCATAACCAACCGTCCTCGTGTTCCTTTAACATGAATTCGAGTTGGGGTTGGTTGGAGTCTTTGATATCTGAGGAGTTTCTCAGTTTCTCTACCTCAATGCGATGCTTGACTTCCTGTTCAAGCTGTTCGGCGGTTTGAGCGTTCAGTGTGGCTTTTTTCAGTTCAAAGTCAGCATCGGTTAATTGTTTGGCTTGATTGGCTTCCTCAGCAGCGAGTCTCTTCTCCCCTTCGGACATTAATTCATACAAGACAGTTCCGTGGTCACGGTTCATGGCTTCTTTGATGAAGCCTTCTTCCTGTTGGGTTTTTAAGGTTTGGACGGATAGGTGTTTTATCTGTTCCAAACTGCGCTCTTGAATTAAGGCTTTTTTGTTGCCAACGACTAAATCGAGATTGGCTTCAAGTTGTTCGGTTCCGTGGCTAAAGAGTAAGAAAGCGGCACTAAAGAAGGCGGCACTCCCTAAACCGTAGAGTCCTGCATGGGGATTCTGAGCTCTTAAAAATTTAAGTAGGGTTACTTTGTCTTTAAATTCCTGATTGTTGGCTCCTTCAAGGGCGACTCTCCAGGCAATTCCCCGGCGAATCTTGCTTCCTGTACAATAGTAATGCTCTGTGGAGTAAACGATTTTAGGTTGAAAACAAAAGGTCTGATAATCAAATTTTGTTCCTTCAACGGAGAAGGCGGGAATGAGTAAGGTAAAGCCAGTGAGGGTACAGAAGCCAGCGGCTAAGGTGTTGCGTCTCAGGCGCTGGACGATTTGTTGTTCTTGAAGTTCTAGATATTTTTGTGGCATAATATGTAGAATTGTAGGGGCGGGTTTTACCAATAACCTTTCGGACGTAACCCTTAACTGAACTAAACCCGCCCTGGTTAATGTAGGGGAATGTTGTCGGGGCGGGTTTTACCAATAACCTTTCGGACGTAACCCTTAGCTGAACTAAACCCGCCCTCTTACAAATGACCAATGACAAATGACCACTTAAAAAGGATTGCGATAGCGAAGCGCTGCTGCCTACAGCAGATCGCGAGTGCTTTTGATACAATTAGCCAGTAGGACAATCGCCACAGCCGCAAGAATCACCTGCCAGAAGTAGGGAGGGAGAAACTGGTCAATTTGGGGCTGTTCATATTGCTGAATTTCGTTATAGACAGCGGTAATCTGTTTGGCGGTTTCGTCGAGTTCGTCGGCGATGGAGTAAATCGTAACGGTGACGATTCCTACACTGGAGATAAATTTAATTAGGGTGATAATCGGCTTATTCATAATCCGTAACGTCCAGCCCTCTTCTGTCTTTTGTAAATTCACCTCCCCCAGGTTGGCGAGAGACGGAATCCAAGCGATAAACAGACATAACCAGGCGGTGAATACGACTTGAACCGCATATTGAAATAAGAGAATGGCTAGGGATGCACTGGCGACTTGACAAGCAGCAAAGAATAGTATCTCTTGAATCAGTTTTCGGGTTTCTATTCGGGCTTTTTGGGTTTGGATGTAGTCTTCGATAAATTGTTTGTCGAAGTCGTCTGGCGAGGGTTCTGGCGTGTCTTCGCTGGGGAAAATTTCGTCAAAGTCTGATAGCATGATGGAGGAAGCAGGGAACAGGGAACAGG
>CAKZMA010000115.1 GCA_937127375.1 uncultured Coleofasciculus sp.
AGCGATTGATTAAGGATGTCACCTATCCAATTATTAAATCCCGACCAGACTTCCTAATTATTGGAGCGCAGAAAGCGGGAACCACCTCTCTGTACAACTACCTAACCCAGCATCCTCAAATCTTTGGCAATACTGGCTGGAAAGAAATTCGTTACTTTGATCGCCCGGAGCATTATAATCTAGGATTTGGTTGGTATTTAGGCAATTTCCCGTCTAAACTTAAGAAAGGGAACAAACTAACTTGTGATGCCTCACCCAACTATATTTACTACGAATTTGTTCCTGAACGCATAAAAAAAGATTTGGGAACTCTTAAAATGATTGCCGTATTGAGAGAACCTGTCTCTCGTGCTTATTCAGCATGGCAGATGTTTCATAGCTTCTCGGATATTGATAACGATCATTTAAGACGATTTTACGATAAAAGAACCTTTGCTGAAGCGATTGAAGAAGAATTCCAATCCGACTTTGATCATACCAAGTACCCTTTTCGCTATGATTATGTAGGTCGAGGCAAGTATGTCTATCAGTTAGAAAATTACTATAACTACTTTAACAAAGATAATATTCTCGTGTTGAATATGGATTGGTTTCGTCAGGATTTGGGGTCAGTCCTCAATTGTGTCTGTGATTTCCTTGGTATTGACGAGTTTTCTCAAGAAACCATTCAAGCCTTACAGCAAAAAAAACACAATAAAGGAAAGTATGAATTCTATAAAACACCTGAAGATGAGGAAAAACTGGAATTTCTTAAGAGTTATTTTGCTCCCTTTAATCAGAAGCTGTATGAACTCCTCGGTGAACGTTATACCTGGTGAAGCGAGTTATGGCAATTGTAGCTCTAATCAAGTTTTTTTGGAAAGAGTGGTGCAATGATAAAACCAATCAAACAATCGATTAAGAAACTGGTCTATCCACTATATGCAATTCTTAATTCGCCACCGGATTTCTTAATTATTGGAGTCCAACGCGCTGCAACGACATCACTGTATCACTATTTAACGGAACATCCTCAGATATTAGTCACTCATAACTGGAGAGAAACCTATTACTTTGACAATCCTGAAAATTACAGTAAAGGTTTTAGCTGGTATCTGAGTCACTTCCCCTCTAAGGTTGGCAAAAGCAAGAAGCTAACCTTTGAATGTTCACCCAGTTATATATACTACCCCCATATTCCTAAACTGATTAAACAAGACTTAGGAACGATTAAAATGATTACCTTATTGAGAAATCCGGTGGATCGAGCCTACTCAGCGTGGCAAATGTATCATAGCTATTCTAGCTTACCGCATAAGCATTTACGAGAAAGAGCTGATGAGAGGACGTTTACCGAGGCGATTGACCAAGAATTTAAGCCTGAATCAAGTACAGCCAAATATCCCTATCATTATCTGGACAGGGGAAAGTATGTTCAGCAGCTAGAAAATTATTATAACTATTTTGATC
>CAKZMA010000116.1 GCA_937127375.1 uncultured Coleofasciculus sp.
GTCCTTTGTAAGAACCGTATAATCGTAGGGTGCATTAGGCGTAACCACTCATATTTATGATCCTGTTAATAGGAATGTCGCCGTAACGCACCATGATTTGCAATGTTAATCAACAACTGATTACCGAAGATATTACGCTCTATTCTCTACCGGGTGATTTAGAAGATTTGGTGAGTATTCTGGTTGGAATTACCGACAGGGAAAGTTAAGACTGATGAAACAGTTAGATCAGGGCACGATAATATCGTACCCCTACCCAATTAATTCGCTCTAAGCAATGGTAGGGGCATGGCAATGCCATGCCCTATTTAATTCCTATTTTCTGATTCACTCTTGCATTTTTCCACAATCATGAGATTCTACGTCCAACCAATTTCTCGCACCAATGGTGCGAGTTTTTCAAATAGCTTCAGGCGTATGTTAATCGGGGCGGGTTTAATCACTTATAAGTGCAACCGAAAAGATAGTAGTGAAACCCGCCCCTACACAGTTTGTCGTTTGGGTTGAGTGAAGTCGAGGTAAACCCTCACCGTCGAAGCCTCACGCGGCTCGACTGAGCTTCGCCGAACGTCCGAAGTCCGAGGTGTTGCCTATTGCCTATTGCCACTATCGTGAGTTTCACATCTCAAAGGTAAACACTATTATAGTGAGGAAAGGAAACGCTGCGATCGCTTAACTCCTATTCAAAAAAATTCAGTTAGCCATGCATGAATGAGAATATTCAAGATGAACTCAAGTAGTCGCAGAGAAATATTAACAATTGGTATGGACATGAGAGCAAAGGCAGGAGCTACAACGGGAATCCATCCGTATTGAGTAAAGATGAAAAAGCCAATGCCAAACACTACAATTAGCGCACCGATTGTACTCAAACCCAAAACCAGGGGATGACGTATTTTCCAGGTCAAACTCCCCCCAACTAGCGCCCATCCTAAAATCCATAAAATCTCCTCCCATTCTGACCAAAACCCAAGCAAGGGTCGCCCATCTAGTACCGTACTCAACAGTTGACTGACGATATGCCCATGGACAACTACTCCTGGCATTTTTTGAAGAACTTCCCCTTGGGAACTGTAGGGCGTGGAGAACAGATCATTTGCTGCCGGAGCAGAAATCCCAATCAGGACAATGCGGTCTTTAACTAAGCTCGGATCAACACGATCTTCGAGAACGTCTGTCAGGGTCACACTATCGGCTAACTTTTGGCCAGTGCGGTAATTCAACAAAATTTGATAGCCACCAGCATCCGCTTGTTGGTAACCCCCCGATGTAGGAGATAGGGGTTTAAAGACGATATCACCCCATTTCAAATACTCCTTTCCGTTTTGCTGAATAGTTTGTGGCTCAATTCCTTTTTGTTCGAGGTAGTACCGGGCAAGTTGAAAGTTAAAAGAAAAACGGGTGGTACAACCTTCAGGAATGTCGGCATTGTGAAACAATAACGCCCGACGCACGACACCCTCTTCATCGATTAGTAAATCCGCAAAGCCAACTTGATCCTGAGACACCCCTTCGGGTGGGGGAGTCCCTCGGCTGGTTTCGTTACCTAACCTACAAATGGGAATAATATTATCGCTGTTTTTAAATAGTTGGGTTAATTGGGAGTTACCCGGAGGGATGGGAATATCTCGATACATATCCAAACCAACCACCGTGGGTTGATGCTGCTTTAGCTGAGAGAGGAGTTGATGCATCAGAGCATCGGTCATGGGCCACTGCTCTAGTGATTGAATATCATTCTCAGTCACTTCGACTACCAACAAACGGGGGTCTGGTGGTAAACTCGGTCGCAACTGCATCATTATATCAAAAACATTTAGTTCCCAAGGTTCTAGTCTTTCAAACTGCCGTGTTCCAAACAGTAAAACTATCAGCGCTATGCTAGTCAATATAGTTCCTTTAAGACCTGAAATAGTTAAGTATAAGCGCATAAGGTAAGCCTAAAAATATACAATAAACTTTACAGTGACTCAGATAGCAAAACCTGTGAGAAATGCGGCCCCAGCCCTGACAGGTTTAGGTTTTTTATTTTAGGGGGGACTAGACAAGGAGGACAAGGAAGGAAAGAAGACAAGGGGAAATTGTGAGTCCCTACAAAAGGGTTGGTTTAGCGACATTAATTTGACAAAATATATTATACCAAATCAGGGTTGGCAACCTCTGTGATAACCCAGTCCGCGTAGGCGGACTACCCTTCGGGAAGGCTTCGCATACAT
The DNA here is from genome assembly GCA_937127375.1 of uncultured Coleofasciculus sp. GTDB lineage: Bacteria > Cyanobacteriota > Cyanobacteriia > Cyanobacteriales > Coleofasciculaceae > Coleofasciculus. The sequence continues at coordinate 2,217 of CAKZMA010000116.1, forward strand.
TTGTGTAGCAGCGATTTTAATCGCCGTGGTAAACGAGGGTTACTAACGATGATGTTGGGTTACTCTTCGAGAAGGCTCCGCCTACGTTCCTCAACCCAACCTACAAAGATGACATACTATGACATACTTCCGATTTTAATCGCCGTGGTAAACGGGGGTGACAAACATCTATACAGGTAATGTCCAAATTAAATAGGATGCCCATATCGCCGCCACTACAGCCAGAATCACTAACCATAATGGATAATGGGCGCGACTGACTTTCCCATCTGATGTACTCAATGTTTCCACATCAATCCAAGGCGTCACCCCCCGCCGAAACCAACCCATTACCGTCACCGATTCACCGACTAAATCACTAGGGCGAGTTCCCAGGGGGAGTAAGTTACCCAGAGAACCTAAAATTGAAAAGTAATGCAATTTAACTAAACCACTATCGGTTTCAATAATTAAATCCACGCCTAACCAATTCTGCAATCCTCGCCGCCCTAAAAGTTTACCTGTAAATTCCACAGGTTGATGGGTAGAGGGTAACGCATTCGGATCAGCTAGCATTTGTTCTAAGCTGGGTTGGTGACGAATCGCCGCAGGTTTGATATCGGGAAAGTTACCGTAGTTACCGTAGGGTGGGCAAGGGTTATAAACCTTCAAATGCTTATTGGTGGGTTGCTCTTGCCCACCCTACATAAAATCAGAGAATTGTTCATTGGTTGTTGGCGTCAGATTAAATCTCTCTCGCAGGTCAAGTAAGCTGGTGATTGTTTTGGATATGGCTTTGGCTTGTGCCATAGTTGCTCTATTTTGTATTTCCAGTTTAAAGGATCAGCAAGGTTTGCTGAGGATAAAGCACATCGGGGTATTTATACTGGAAAGGAGCCGGAAAATAATTTAAGGTCATTACTGCTCAAGCCGTCTAATTATTTGCTAGGCACCAACATAATCAGGATTAAGTTGAATGGCTTGAGTGAAATCCGCGATCGCTCCTTGGTAGTCTTCTAGGTCGAAGCGGGCAAGACCCCGGTTATAGTAGGCATCAGCATCCTCAGGATTTAGTTTAATGGCTTGATTGAAATCCGCGATCGCTC
>CAKZMA010000117.1 GCA_937127375.1 uncultured Coleofasciculus sp.
AACTTCTCTAATGTCTCTCGTGCATCATTTAATCTATTCTCATTCTTTAACTCCCAGGCTAAGAGTAGATACCAGAGGATACAGCGTTCAATTTCAAATTGATCTGCTAGGTTCCATGCTCTTTGTAGACTGCCTTTCCGCAACCCCTCCAAGGGTGAATCTTGCACGGTTATTTGCTTCAGTCGCTGTGCGTGTAGCAGTAGAAACTCTGCCATCCCACCCGCATCATCCTGATCCGCAGCACCTAATATAGCAATTTGCACTGTCTTCAAAGGCAAATCTGGTTCATTGGGTAATTGTTCGTCTTGGATAGCTGCAAAGTCTGGATTCCGTGCGATCGCATACAATTCTCCCCACCGTTTTTCCTCCTGTAAATGTTCTGGATAATACCGCAAGGCGTAATCACTTTGATGTTTTTGCCAACGGCTACAATAGTTAATCAAATTCTCCAAAACATCCTCAGCCTCATCACCTAACTGTGCAGCAAACGTTGTTGCCAGTAATGGGTGGGCAAAAGCATAAACATTGTCTGTTGTAATTCTCATCCAGCGCGTTACCTGCCAACATAAATGCATCTGCCGTAATTGGCGATCGCGCATTTTTGTCAGTGCTTTAATATCCTCTTTGGTTAGTGCGCCTTTTGCTACTGCCAATAGTGCAAAAAACTGCCACCGTTCGTCTGGTAAGTCGAGTTCATCTAAGCGTTTTATCTGTTGCTGTACATACGCCTCAAAAGTTTTAGGTGTCTGTGCCAATAATTCCTGAATATTCTGTATATGCTTTGGCGCATGATGAAGTAATTCATCAATCAGGCAATTAAGGTAAAGTGGAAAGCCTTGAGTGATTTTATCGAGTTGATCAACTAAGCTTGTATCGTCTGCAAATCCTGCTAATTCACCATTACCCGCTTCTCGTAACCATTGCGCGATCGCACTCTTAGACAAACGCTCAAGATGTAACGATTCGCCGTTATCCGTCCAGCCTTCCAAGTATTTTGGCTCTTGTCCTTTCTCTGCTCTCGCTGAAGCGATTACAAATACATTTTGGGGCAAAGAATTGGGAAAAGGAGGAATAAACGTTTCTCCAGCTTCATCTAAGCCATCGATCACAATAATCAAAGGTTTTTCTGTTCGTCTCCCTCTTCTTAAGCAGGTATAGAGTATTGAGCGTAAGTCATCTTTATTGTTAGATGACAGATCATAAGCAAACTCCTTATCAGCATCAAGCTGTCGAATTAGATTCCGATAAGCACTTTCGACAGAACGAGTTCTCTCCTTGAAAAAATGGCAAGCAATATCACAATCTTTGTTCCGCCATTCTTTGACCCAGTTAGCCAGCAGTGCCGTTTTACCAAAACCTGCGGGAGCTGTTACCAGGAATAAACCGCTGGAGTTTTCTTGCAAAAATATGGCTAATTTATGGCGTTCTTCCTCACGCCCCACAAATAACTGGGTGTATTCGCTGATAGTTTGCTCAACTTTATCAACAACCTCCCATTCCGTCAATCTCCTCCCTTCGCCAAAGTTTTTTTCTAAAATGGCTTCGATTCGGCAGACTTGATCAATTTGGAGGTTAGCAACGGCTTTGAGGATATCTCGGTAATCCCAAATATCTTTGTCTTTGTCAAAGGTAAAGTTATTTTGAATGATTTCATCGTAGCCACTGCCTGAATAAGACTGCTGCTTTTCCGTTAGTATATAGATAATGAGCTTGTCATACTTCTCATACAACTTATACTCAACAAACTTCCGCAGGGTCTTTTTAATCTTCTCACTGTTGGATGTTGAGGTGATTTGAAACGCTACTCTTGCCGTCTCATCTCCCAAGTCGATTCCTGGATAGTTACTTCCTTCTGTATCATTCAGATTTTGGAGATGGGTATAACCGTATACTTCAGATAAAAGAGGAATTAGTAACGTTTCCGCTACCTTATTAATATCTGTTCGTGTCATCGCTGTAGCCCCCTTGATCTGAGTGACAAAGCGAGACATTAATGTATTGATTCGGTTTTGCGATCGCAACAGTTCCATGGACTCGATTGGGCAGGCGATATTCCTCTAGTTCTAACACATAGTCCACAGCCAATCTATTAGGTTTTGCGGTATATCCATGGTTTTGGCGATCTAAATTCAGTGTCATTTGGATGAACCGTAGGGGCGCACCGACGTGCGCCCTTTACCTAAACCGATGTGCGCCTTTTGCCTGTACCCCTTTATACCGCTACTTGCTGTCTAAGTCACCGCAATCCGCATCAAATATGACCTCAAACTCAGCTCCAGGCATCCACTTACCTAGAAATCGCTGGTGATTTTCTGCTTCCGTGCGGCTGTAGAAACGAGCAACGGTATAATGTTGAGCATTTGGTAACAGCCTAACCAGCATCCAGGGATAATGGGTTTGATTCCAAAAGCCTAGATTCGGGATTAGGGATGACTCTGCTGTTCGACCGCCACCCCGATGCATTAGTATAGAATGAATTTGAGCTAAAAGTTGCTCTCGCGCTGGTGTTCCATCATTGGGTAGTAAACTCCACTCACAGACTGGTGCTGGTAACCACGTCAACCTGTAACACACAGAACTTTTGCTGATGTGCCAAGACAAGCGACGTGGGTATTGATAGCAGTTGAACCCATCTGCTCGTAGAGACACAACAACTCTATCGCCTTCTGCTTGAAGGCGAAGCCATTGAGAATGTTTCATTGCTATAATTTAAGTAATTATTGGTTGAGAAGGGCAATCGCTAAACTGATAAAATAGCGATTTGCCTTTTATTTGTGAAAGGTTTAAATCCTTACGTTCCAGTAATTTACTGAGAATTTCCTAAGCGTTACCTCCTTACTCTATTCAGATTTTAGGGACTCAATACTGAATTGTATGCCACTTAAGCGATGAGCCGAGAGTTTTAAAACTCCCAGTATGCTTGCTGTGTGAGAAACTAGCCGTAGAGAAGCAGGGAAACTGGAAGTAAAGGGACTTCCAAAATGTTTCCCCATCATTTTTGTTCTCTGTAACCGGAACAAGTGTCCTATAAGTAGAATGGTAGACGATAAAAACTCAAATAGCAACCCCGAATCGGCAACTCTCAAACAGTTACGCCAACGTCTGAGTATGACTCAGGAAGAATTAGCTCAGGAATTAGGAACAACCAGCCGAACCATCAGACGCCACGAAACAGGCGAAAGGCAAATTAGGTTTTCGCTTCCTCAAATCAAGCGATTGATTGAGCTAATGCAAAGAGCCGGAATGTCTGCTGATGATCTTCCTGATGACATGAATTAAGGCTGGTGGATTCTTGCGAAGTCGAAACCCACTCTACGGTATATCCATGGTTTTGGCGATCTAAATTTAGTGTCATTTGGATGAACCGTAGGGGCGCACCGACGTGCATTGGTGTCAACTTAAGCTGGTTTATGCCCATCAGGAGACAGAGAGCGATGGTAGAATGAGGCTTTCAGCTCTCGGTTGAAGGGTGTGAAGACTGGAGGCAATCAAGTTGGCTCTTTGGGTTGATTGTTTACCTCTCAAATGAAAAGGTAATTATAAAGGTTTGATGTATTGGGCAAAAACAGTGAAATGAGTTTATGCCAGATGATGTCTTGAGGTTGAAAGAAGTAAGCTGTCAGATTATGTTGGATGAAACACTACTGAATAAAAAAACTCAAAACCTTGGTGTTAAAGCATTGCAATAGGGCATCAAGCGTTATTTCAGAGTCAGATTACAATGAATTGACAATACAGTAAGCTATTGCTTATCAGTCTAACTGAAACCCATTTAACTATTCTTTTGAAATAAACAGTAAAAATCCACGACTGTAATAGTCGTGGATTTTGTCACTGAGGCTCTCTTCTAGTCCTGCCGAAGCAAGGCTTTTCGTTAT
>CAKZMA010000118.1 GCA_937127375.1 uncultured Coleofasciculus sp.
TTGCCAATTTGACGACCGACTTTTTCAATTTGAGCGTAATTGGAATTTTCTGTGGGAATAAATTTATCAGCCCCAAATAAGTCTAAAATTTCTTGGTGTTCGGGGTTATTCGGGTCAAGCTGGAGTAAGGCGGCTTGCACTTTCTGGGAAAAATCTTCGTCATAGCGTGATTTGACATCGGGATGAATCACCCAATGATAATCATAATAGGTTGGCGTTTCCCAAATTACATCCACTTTATTTAAATCCACGTCTCCTACTCAGGTCAATTTGCTCGAAATACCCTTCGATACGGGCAAACAAAGCGGGGCTTTCTTCGATATCGATCTCGATAGTGTTAGTTTGGGTAAGAGTCGGGGAACAGTATTGCGTTTTTTGTTCCTCACTCAAACCCTTCTCAGAGAGTCGCTGTAGGTGATCGCGATATTCTGCCAAAGTATTTTGACTATCAGGATAATCTGGGATGACATTATCAAGAATCGCGATCGCGCCTTCCCAATCCTCAATACAAATAGCTTGATTCAATTGTCCCGTGGTATCTTGGGCTTGACTGGGTAAGCTAATCAAACTCGCCAGACTTCCCAGTAAAATGCCGCTACAGAGTTGTTTCCAGTTCATTATTGTGTTTTTTAGTAATTGATAGTTTTGCCAGCTACAATCGCGATAAAGTCAATTCCGCGATCACGTCTGGGTTTGCCAACAGAGGAGTTAAGTATCACTCACTATCGTTATCTATCGTCGTATAAACAGTCAGCCTGGTTGAATGATACACGATCGTTGTTTAAAGTAAGTTCAACCATCTCACTTTTAACGTTGCTAAAAGAAACGTTCAGCGTGCAATTATTAGGATCGGGATCGGTTGCTTCTGCAAACTGCCACTCATAATTAACCAATTCTCGAGAGCTTTCGGGTTCTCCTAATTCCTGCAAAAGCTGTTCTAAAACCGCTCGATCGTTCATCCCTTCTTCAAAACGGGCTGCAATCTCTTTAAACTCAGTCGCAGGAACAGGAGTGGTAATATCAACAGCGACACAGCGAGGATTGTTGTCTTCACAGTCCCTAATCTCATCAATATTCAAATAATCCAACTGGTCGTCAGAAAACCTGGCAGAGAGAAAGTTGCCATGCTCATCTCTCCACATATATGAAGAATAAAGCCTATTTATCTTCCCCGGACGACCGATAATTGTAGCGACTTCAGCGTAGCTCATCCCGTATTCGATTTGCTCGTTATAGCTTTCTACACGGTCGCTGAGGGGTGTTTCTTCAGTCTTGGGGAGCGATTCGTTAGTACAGTCATAATCTAACTGATGTACATCGCTTAACCCTGTTTCAGAGAGTTGTTGCAGGCGATCGCGATATTCTCCTAATGTAGTTTGACTGTTAGGATAATCTAGTATTGCATTGTCAAGGATCGCGATCGCACCCTCCCAATCCTCGATACAAATCGCCTGATTGAGTTGGTCAGTGGTATCGTCAAATTGACTTGGCGCTTCCTGACAACCCAGGAGTCCTGCGATTAAAATTCCCGTAAGGTAAGGTTTCCAGTTCATCATTGCGTTTTTAGTAATTGATAGTTTTTCTAGCTACAATTGCGAAAAAGTTAGTTCCGCTAATTTAACGATAGCCCATCGCATCGCTAAATTTGGGGACTTGAACCAGGGAGGAAAAATGAGCGATCGCCTCCTGTTGTTTGGCTTTCTGGAGATACTGGAGATATTTCAACAGATTCTTCCGGGCATTATCCGCCTTTTTTTCCGGGCAATGCCCAGAATTGAGCCAGAGCAAAACCCGTTCGTTCAAACTGGCAAAGTCCTGAATTTCCATGTCTTTAAGCTGTTTGGAATGCTTATATGATTTTTGGGGTTGTTTTAATTACACTCTGACTACAAATTAATAGAGGCATTGTCTGGATTTTTTTTGTCGCTGTATAGTTCCAATCGGGTGAATTTTATGATTTTCAAATAAGATACCCCGTCCCTGGATATCTGGTAAATGTATAGAAAAAGCCAATGACTAGATCAATATTTTCCGGGGGATTTGATACTGACTATCAAATTGCCACAAACTCTAGCCAAAAGAAAAAAAGCCAGAGTAGCCACAAATAAAAATATAGTTTACGATTAATGTATAGGTTTGTAAATAGACCAAAAAATTTAGCCTTTCGGTAGATACCTGCCTGTCTATCCGGATATAACAGAAGTAAAGGTTTAAATAGGGTGTACTCAACGACAACCATCAAGGGTCTAAGCTAATACACATTTTAATGTCTGCCTTGACATCCTGGCTGTTTGCAGTGTAAGGACGGGGTCAGTTGATTCGCTATAACGGACAAAACCCATAACTGTAGCAGATAAAATGTACAACCGCTTAGTCAGGCAAGTGACTTCCAACTTAGGGTCACTAATTGCCTGAAAAAATCTTGAAGGTAGTAATTTAGGCAGCACAAAACGTTGTAGCAGTCTAGGGAATCACCAGTTGTGAAAATAGCATTGCTGATTGG
>CAKZMA010000119.1 GCA_937127375.1 uncultured Coleofasciculus sp.
GTGCTGTCGAAAAGATAAACTCTTTTAAAGGTGGAGAAAATCGCGGCAGAAACCAGACGGGTACTTTCTCGTACTCAATGCGTTGGTATAACGGTACGTTTAACTGGTTATAACCATTATCATTCGTGGTTACAATTTCTACCGTAATTCCGTACTCACGTAACGAATAAACCATCTCTAATATTATTTGAGTAGGTCCACCTTTTTCTTTAGCCAATGACGGTACTACTTGTAATATTTTCATGTTAATTTTGCTTTAAAATAGCATAAATACTCTTTAAAAGGCCATCGGAAAATTTCTGAGGAGAATAATTCGCTATGATTTGACGACTTAATTTAGCCATTCTAGTTCGTGAATCTGAATGCAGTCTATGTATGTATAGTAAGGCACGAGTAATATCTGGGCTGCTTTCCGGATCGAACAGCAGACCATTCTGAGATTCCTGAACAAGTTCAGGGCAAGCTCCCACTGTATGGCTACATAATATTGGTAAGCCAGCTGCACAAGCTTCATTCACCACTAATCCCCATTGCTCTTGCACAGCAGGATGGACAAAAGCATTGGCTAAACCATACCAATCTACTGTAAATTTATAAAGGATGAAGCCGGGTAAGTGAACGCAGTTGTTGAGTTTTTTTTGATAAATAAGATTTCGGACAGAGGTTTCCTCTTCACCATTACCACAGACAACTAGATCCCAAGCTTCCTCTTCTCCAATTTGTTGACGATAAGCCGCAAATGCTTCTATAAGACGTAATACATTTTTACGTTTTATCAGTCGAGTGACAGAGAGAAAATAGGGTTTCAAAGGAATTTTGGGTTGACGACGTCTTGCTGCATCTGGATATCGCCGAGCCGTATCAGCGCCATGCCTGAAATAGTCATTATCAACTACATCGTAACCCAGAAAAATTTTATCCCTTGGCATACCTAATTCTATCAAATAGCGGCGATGTAGTTCGCCACCAACGAGTGCAGCATTATACCTCCTTACATAAAGCCAAGATTTAAGTCGCTCTTTCCACCACTGTCGCTTTTCGTCATCCCGTTTACTCTCACTCATGAGGATTGCCGGAATACGATGGCGTTGACACCATGACAATGCAGCACGAGAGACAGGAAATCCCCAACCTGGAATAATTAGAACACTTGGTTTAAGAGTATCCAGACAGGTAGGTAATAATGATGCCGCTATAGTAGATTGATAACCACGATCTGTTGACGCTGGAGTAGTTTTCACAGGCATGAGAGTTTTATAAGGGAACGTAATTTCTTGCCTTATGTCACCCCAGGGATGTTCTAGGGTATTGTCTGTCACTTCAACTGCAGTAAAGCGCCAACCTTTTTGTTGACAGATGGTGTAAGCAGCACGCAGTCGAGCGGCGTGGTAACCTCCAATCGTATGAAAAATGACAACGACGTGCATAGTTGAACTATTTAGAGAGCCTCCATGAGTTTATGAAGTCTTCAAGCCTATTAGTAATGTTTAGATTTTCTTTCGGAGAATTCCATGTAAGGGTAATAAATAGAAAATGATTCAGGTAATGTCAATCGCAAGTCTGACCGTTTAATCCAGAGTAATAAAAAACAGGGCCAAAAAGCCATACCAATCCAGGCATAAATTCCGGGCAAGTCCCCACCACGTAGTAACGGGAACAACGAAGCACAGAGAATGGCACGGACAAGAATAGCGGCAAAGGGTTTGAGTTTATTACTGTAGCCTACTATTTTAGCCATAATCATTCCGTAAAGCAGCGAGAATATCACAATTCCTATGACACCTCCCTCAGCGTAGAATGAACCGAATAAGCTGGGTGAAATACCCAGTGTTCCCTTGCCACCCTGGATAGTTAAGCCGAGTTTATTCATATAACCTCCCACGGGTTTTCCGGGCCACCATGCTCTGGGAATCGGGCGCATTATAATTTCTAGATGTTCCATACCGAACTGAAAGTCTAGGCGTTGGGGATAGACACTTTGTAGAAGAACAAAACCATCTAACATATTGGCATCCTCTGCGCTAGAGGCACGTTCCCAGGCTGCTTGATTTAATGCGTCGCCTGGTAAGTTAGGATTACGCATTGCGCCAGCTATAGCAAATAAACTGATTGCCAGGAGCAGACAAGTACTAAGAATAACAAGACGAGTTTTCGGTCTATAGGAGGATGAAAAAATGATTCCAGCTGCAGTAATCCATCCCATAAACTGAAATCGCCCACTACTGCTAAAAGTTAGCTCAAACACACCAATAATTATTAAAATAGCTGCTATTTTATTTGGCAATGAATGAAATCCATTAAATTTCCATAACGTAAAGATTAAAGTTACAACTCCTACTAATGCCAACGGAAACAAATGTAAGTAGTTACTAATTTGAAAAGCTAATGATTTTCCTTGATGTAATTGTGCCAAAACTATGGAGCGACTAATTATTACTAATGGCAAACAAAACAAGCCAAAATATATAACTTTATTAGAAAACCATTGCAACAACACGAAATCACTTGCAGTTGAATAGAGAATTGGTAGAACCCGTTTTTGGTTCAACATATAAGTAGTCAGTAGGCAAATTTGACCAAATACAATGTAAGCCAAGGCTTTAAGTGCAGCCGTCTGCGTTACAGGAGTCAGCCCCAGCCAAGTGAGATTTACCCAATGATTAATCCCATGAGTTACTGCCCAGTATCGGTAGGATGCCACGTAAAACATGAAAATACTAATCAGCAGGGGGACTTCATCATTTCGCTGTAGTAGCCAAATAGTACTGATAACAAGGAGTGTAAGTTGAGTAAGTGCTAGCTCTAGATATTCAAACAAGGGCATGAGAGAGAGATTGAAAATGGTGATACAATTGTGATAGATTAAACTTGGACATGTTAGTAGATGCTTGAGAAAACCTTTCGAGGGTCTGCGGATTATTTAAGCAAAATTTCAGGGCTTGAGCAATCGCTTCCCCAGTGACTTCTGGTAAAATCATCCCATTTACTTGATCTTGCACTACTTCACCACAAAATCTGGACGCAATAATCGGCAGTTTCCAGGCTTGGGCTTCTAGTTGAGTCAGACCAAAACCATCGGAAAGGGTGGGAAACAGAAAAACATCTGCTTGTTGATAGTATTTAGGTGTGGCACTGCGAGGAACAGCACCAATCCACTTTACCTTTTTTTGGAGTCCTTGGGGTATAATAATTCCTCTAGAGCCAACTAACCAGAATTCTATAGGTTCACCACGCAGCAGTTCCGCTGCCTCTAGCAATGCCGCTACTCCCTTACGTAAGATCACCTGACCAAGGAAAAGTACTCGTAGGGGGTGTTCAGGCGAGAAAGCGGAGGAATAGGTTCGGACAAAATCATTGGCTTGCTCTGGTGGTTGATAGGCTAGGGGGATAATATCAATCTTGTTGCCAGGAATACCTGCTTGTTGCAAAGCTTGACTAGACCAACGCGAATTAACCACAATCCGGTCAGCTAGTGAGCATTCTTGCAGCCAATTATCCCAGTAGCAGGGCGGTGCGGGTTGCCAAGTAAATTGATGATTCCGATGTCTATTGTGTTCCTCTAAAACCAATTTTTCTTCAATTAGTCCGGGGTCAATCTGCCCTAGAACAGTGCGCCAGCCTCTGGTTTTTGCATAGCGTAAAACTTCTAAAGCGGCGTAACTATAAGAATAGATAATCGGACGGCAATTAAGTCGGGTAGTAATATCATTAAGTACTTGCAATGCCTGTTGTTGAAACCAATAGTTACGAGCAATAATGCGTTTCCATCCAGTTATTTTTTGAATTCGTTGAGCTAGTTCAAAGCCAATCAATGAACCCGTAAATTCATGAATAGAGGCTTGACATAAGTCTGGATGATATCGCTCTCGTAAATTAGTTAAAATAGGTTGAGGAAGTTGGTTAAAGATAGACTGAGGTAAGATCCAGGCATCAGTTATGAGGCAGCTTAATTTCCCTACCTGATGCAAAGTTCTAGGAATGACGTAATGTTCACGGGCTCCTAGTTGACAGATAATCCATGAGGAAGATTTGTGATGCACGAGTTAATTATGAATTTAAATACATTTAATCATAACATTTATTAGGTTATATTTAAAACAAATATCATGAAAATTATTTAATTGGCTGATATAGGCAAAGATTTTAAGTATCTAAACAAAAGAATAGGTAAAGCTTGGCGTTCATTCAAAGTCAAAATACCCATTTTTATTCCAAAAATCAACCCCTTCAAATGAATCATAGGAATTTTAGTTTTCATAGATAGTTTGATATAACTGCCAAATGCTTTAATTATTTCTGGCATAATAAAAGATATAGGCGTATGCAAAAAGTGTGTCCAAATGCGATTACGAGGTCCATAGAAACCCTTAACTCTAGAGTCCAGTTCATTAGAACTAGCCCAATGATAAACCCGGCACAGTGGAAATGCATGAACTTCATAGCCAGCATTCCAAATCCGCAAACAGAGTTCTGGTTCTTCGCCATAATAAAAAAATTTGCTGTAATATCCACCCATCTCCATAAAAATATTCTTGCGAATCAATGCTGCACACGCCATGTAAGATAAGCAAGGATAAGGAGAAGTATCCTGAATTTTTTTGGGATTGAAGCTGTCCACCACGGGAAAAGATAAAACAGCTACTTTTGGATTGTCATCCATGTATTTAATCGCTAGTTCTAGACCGATTTCATCGACGAAACATGAATCATCATCAAGGCTAAATATATAGTCAAAAGGCGCTGAACAATTGCTAATGTTACGGTTGAGAGCTGCTCCATAATTTCTGGGATTGCGAATCAGGCAATAGGCATAGTTAGAAATAGTTTGCCAGTAATCCTCTGAAACAGTGTTACTGGCATCATCGTGAACCCAAACTGGATATTTTGCCCAACTTTTATTCTCTTGCAGGTGAAAAAAAAGTTTTTTTAAGTCTTGCTCTCGATTTCGGGTTGTAATCACTATTCCTGCTTTTTGATTCACGTCTATCACCTAAGTTCCTAATTTTTAGCAGCAGTGTTAAGGTATCTACTGTCGATTCTAGTAAAAGACGATATTGCCTTGACCCTAGTGAGATTTCCAACTGGAATATAGCAGTTCTCAAGTGTTAATGGTATACCCAAATGCCGAGGCGCAAGCCTTGCACCCTCACATAAGTGCCTCATTCATTTGAGGAATGCTATATTTTATTAAATTTTTTATCATGATCTATTGTTATATATTATATATTGATAAACAGATCTTAGGATGTTATACTAACATCCTAACCTGGTGGACGGGCAAAAAATATGATAAAATCATTTGGTGGAGTGGGTATAGTATAAAACCCTTATCCACCAACTGTTTGATGATTTTCCAAATTTCCAACCCGCCCTTAGAGTTACGTTAAATCTATACCCTAATTAGCTTGAGCTGATTATAGCTTATCGCTTTAGCATCAAGAATGTCTAAAATTCAAGTCTAATGTCGGATACGAAGTTAACACTAGGTTGGCAGTCATGGTTATTGCGAGGTTGGGCGAGAACCCTACGTCTGGTTCCCAAAGGTCGATATACCCTCTTTCATGCTGGGTGGAAAACTTTAGGTTCTCCGGATAGGTTTATTGGCGAGTTACATGGAATCCCCTTTGTTGTAGATACCCTAGACAGATACACATCAGTACAGATGTTTTTATGGGGGTGTTATGAACCTGCAGTCACATTAGTTTTTCTTTCGTTCCTTGCTCCTAGTATCTGTGTCATGGATATAGGTGCTAACAAAGGTTACTTTAGTTTGTTGGCAGCGCAACGAGTAGGTTCACAAGGTCGAGTCTTTTCCTATGAGCCATCACCACGCAATATTGAGGATCTTGTTGGGACACAAAAACTATCGGAATACCAGCATTGGCAAATAATTCCACTAGCAATTTCTTCAAAAATCGGCTCTGTAAAGTTTCAGGATTATGGACTTGAACAAGGTCACTCAGGTTGGGGTACAGTTAGTACATCTGGGTCTTTAACTGTTCGTGCAACAACTGTTGACTCTGAATTGGAACGGCTATCGATCAAGCAGGTAGATCTGTTAAAAATGGATATCGAAGGACACGAAATTGAAGCCATCAAAGGCATGATCAATTCTTTGTCCCACCACCGAATCCGTCATGTGCTAATTGAACTTCACTTAAGTACGTTCTCTCCAGATGACCTAGCTAAGTTTATAACCCAGTTTTCAGATTTGGGTTATCGAGGCAGTTATATTCGTGAGGACAATGTGTCAATACATCAATGTCTTCGCACTTTATATCAACAAGACAAGGTTGATGCTTCTAAGGTATTACAGCCATTAGATCCATCAAAAATTGGGGATGACCGGATTCATGTGCTGTGGTCAGTTAGCTAATTTAGTCATTCGATAATTTATGCCATTCTTCTCAACCATTATTCCCGTGTTTAACAGGGTAAATCTAATCGAGTTTACCCTTAATTCAGTATTAAATCAAGAGTTTGATGATCAGGAGATCATTGTTGTTGACGACGGTTCTACAGACAATACTCTTGAGGTTTTAGCGGGTTACGGTGACCAGATAAAGGTGCTTAAACAGGAAAACAAAGGACCGGGTGCAGCTCGAAATTTGGGAATTCATCATGCCTACGGTAAGTATATCACGTTTTTAGATAGCGATGATTTATGGTTTCCTTGGACACTGTCTACTTACGCACAGGTGATTCTTCAACATCGCTTGCCAGCTTTTATCGCCGGAACAGAGTGTCACCTTTCGGATGAAGATGAAATGTATTCTGTTTGTCCGTTACCTCTACAGGCAAGTTATTTTCCTGACTACTATGCATCAAGTCAGCAATCTTTGTGGATTGGTACTTGTGCCGCAGCAATCCGTTCAGATGTTTTACGGGAAGTAGCAGGATTTACGGAAAAACGGATTAATTCTGAAGATTCGGATCTTTGGTTGAAACTAGGAGTTGCTAAAGGTTTTATTTATATTCATTCACCGTCTGTATTTATTTATCGTCGGCATAAAAATAGTGCTACTGCTGATCGAGATAAAACTTATAGGGGAAGCTATTATTTGATTAACCAAGAAAAGAACGCTCGATATCCAGGAGCAAAGAAACGAAAAAGAGAACGTATCAAGATTTTGACTCGCCATCTGAGACCAGTGAGTCTAGAGTCTTTGCGTCAAGGTGATATAAAAAAAGGTATGGAATTATATAGAGACACCCTGATGTGGCACATTCAGCTAATGCGTATACGTTACCTGCTAGGATTACCCCTGATAGCTGTCTTGCTCTGGTTTCGATATATGCTTGAACGGTCACTTAACTATAAACTTGAATCAGGAATATCAGAAAAAAATCAATGAAATTTCATGCAATTCTTTTAGTGAGAGACGAAGCGGATATTATTCAGCAATCCCTGGAACACACCTTAAAATGGTGTGATGCCGTTTATATTTATGATACAGGTAGTACAGATGATACTTGGGAGATCATTCAAGATTTGGCTCGACAAGATTGCCGCGTCGTACCATTCCAGAAACAACCGACTGTCTTTAGCAAGGGTCTCAGAGCCTATGTTTTTTCCAAGTTTCGCGATC
>CAKZMA010000120.1 GCA_937127375.1 uncultured Coleofasciculus sp.
GCTGTAGAGGTTGGGTCTTGGGCGATCGCTCTTACCGCCAGAGGTTGCTCAGATTCTGCCAACTGTTCTATAAAGCGAATTAGGGTAGACGGATCACCATCGGCAACTTGAATCGGACCGAGGACTCCAGCGCGACGGGCGCGAAACTGAGAGGCGGCGAGTAACTGGTCAATGCGCTGTTGCAGTGCCTTATTTGTCAAGGTTGAAGCATCGATAGAAACAGCAGCTAACACCTCCCCCGGTTCAAACACCGCTTGATTCAGCGCTGCATCGGCAAAAGCTTGAATCGGTTTTTCGCCAACCACATAGTTTCCGGCGGAGAGAATTCGCACCACATAGTCTTCACCATCTTGAATTTGCTCGATTAACTGTTCGGCTTGGGCTTTTGTAATTTGAATCAGGGGTTCCTTCGGTTCCTCAGATCCGGGCAAAATAATTTCCGTGGCGGTTCGATTGGCTTCCCGCAGGAGTTGATTAACCGCCTCAGATGCGGCTGACGGTTCAACAATACGCACCACGCCAAATGCCAGGACTTGACCGCGCAAAATTGCCACATTGCCCTGACGCAGGGCTTGATAGTTCTGATAATACTGCTCCAGAATATCGACTTGCTGTTCTAAAAATGCCAGTTGTTGTTCTTGTTCTTGGAGTTGTTGGTTACGTTGGGCGATGAGGAGTTCCCGTTGGGCAAGTTCCTCTTCCAGTTGAGCTAAGCGAACTTCCCGTTGGGCGATCGCCTCTTGGAGTTCGGTTTGCAGTTCTTGAAGACGGGCTTCTCGTTGTGCGATCGCGTCCTGGAGACGGGCTTCCCGTTCAGCCATGGTTTCAATCACATTATCTTTTTGGGCGAGTTCCTGCTCTTTTTCCCTCAGTTGCTGATTTCTCTGCTCAAGTTCCTGGTTTTTTAGCGCCAGTTGCTGGCTGGTTTCCTCCAGTTCCTGATCCCGTTGAGCCACTAACTCTTTAAGCTGGCTAATGTCTGCCCTCAGTTGGTTACGTTGCTCAATTAACTGCTGACGTTCAGCCAAGAGTGACTGAATTTCTGAACGTAGATTACTTGCCTGTTTTGAGATATCTCGCAGTTGAGCTTGAGCTTTCTGGAAATTGCTGTTCAGTTCATCCAGACGCTGTTGTACTTTGGCTTGCTCAGCCCTAGTTTTAGCCAGTTCGCCCTCTACTTGTTGTTTCTGGGCATTAACAACTTCCACATCCCGACGCGCATGTCTAAGTTGTCGCAGAATGTTATCCAATTGAAACACCCCTTCCCGCAGGGATTCACTCAGACCGAAGAGGATACCCAAAGTTGAGGCAGAAATCAAACATCCCGTCATAATCGTGACCACCGTCGCCGTTTTACGAGGACGTAAGTTAAATAAACTCAGCCGCGCCTTGCCAACTTTCGTACCAATGCGATCGCCTAAAGTTGCGAGGACTCCTCCCAACAGTAATATTGCCACGATCAGGATGTAAGCGCTGGTCATCACGGTGCTACGTCTGTCCAGATACAGCCTATCTTATGGCTGAGGCTGATTATATATTTTTTATGGTTTATTGTTTATGGTTCCGCCGAGAAAATTCTTCTCTCCGGAGTCTTCCCCTGCTTCCCCTGCTTTCCCTGCTTCCAGACGTAGCATGCTACGTCTCTACATAGCGTCCCCTGCATCTTTGCTCAAATTGTGCATAAGGTATCTACCCCTCAGAGATAGATGCCCTTGAAAGCAATACATCAAGGATATCTACTATGCAACTCAAGCACATTGGACTGACAGCCGTTGTTACCCTCTTAGCAAGTGTCTCCACCTCTACATCTGCCCTCGCAACTCTACGGTACAGTCCAGAGGCTACACCCAATCCTTATATTTTGGAACTGGAAAATCCTCAGATTGCCCAAACCCCATCTAGAGAGTTGGTCAACTGGCTCAATAAAGGAATATCTTTAATCAAAGCCGGAAACTATGCTGAAGCCGTCAAAGCTTATGACCAAGCGATTAAAATCAATGGGGAGAGTGCTGATGCTTGGATGGGTCGCGGGTTTGCTCTATATGGCTTGGAGAAGTATCCAGAAGCCGTTACAGCGTTCAATCAAGCGACGGAATTTGATCCGAGTTTAGTTGGGGCTTGGGTTGGCTTAGGTATGGCTTTGGATGATACAGGCAAACCTGAAGATGCGCTTGCTGCTTATGATCAAGCTTTGAAAGTAAATCCTAACAGTGATTGGGCTTGGTTCCATCGGGGAATTACCCTGGGACGGCTGGAACGTGATCAAGAGGCATTAGAGGCTTATGATCAAGCTGTTCGCATCGATCCAGACTACGAACGGGCGTGGTACAATCGCGGTTCTGTCCTGGTTAAATTAGAACGTTATCCAGAAGCAGAAACGTCGTTTGCCGAAGTTGTCCGAATTAATCCAAATAGTGAGCTAGGTTGGTTCAGACGCGGTATAGCGTTACTGGAAATGGAGCAAAATAATACCGCTCTCAACGCTTTTGAA
Source organism: uncultured Coleofasciculus sp. (assembly GCA_937127375.1). GTDB lineage: Bacteria > Cyanobacteriota > Cyanobacteriia > Cyanobacteriales > Coleofasciculaceae > Coleofasciculus. The sequence goes on from CAKZMA010000120.1 coordinate 2,492, forward strand.
CAGGTTTTATTAATCAATCCAGATAACGCCTATGCTTGGTACAACAAGGGCATTATTCTCGAAAAGTTAGATGGGAATGCAGAGGATATTTTTGCCGCTTATGACCAAGTAGTGCAACTGATACCAGATGATGTGGATGGCTGGTTTAAGCGAGGGAATGCTTTACTCCGTTTAGATCGCTACGCAGACGCCTTGAACTCTTATGATCGGATGTTAGAACTTGAGCCTGATAGTGAAGCGGGCTGGTATAACCGGGGAATCGCCCTCGCCCTGCTGGAACGATATCATGACGCGATCGCATCCTTTGATGAAGCCCTACGTATTAACCCAGACAATACAGAGGCGAAGGAACATCGCGACAAATTGCAGGAACTGGTACAGCAGCAACCCCAAGAGGCGATCGGATAATCAATTAGTGGCAACAGATACAGGGGCATTTGTCATTTGTCATTTGCCCTTTGTTTTTTGTCCTTTGTCCTTTGTCCAATAGCCTTTGTATCATCCCAGACTGTGTAATGAGTTTATTATACCTGTAGTTATTTGGCAAGCAGCATTAACCTTTTTCATTTCTACCAAGTGAGTGCTTCTGGCGCTAAATCAAATAACTCTTTCAACTCTGAGAGAAACTGTTGCTGACGCTGCATTTCTTTCCAAATTGTGGGATGTTGCATTCTTTGTAATGCTGTAATCATAGGCTTGAGTTGATCTGAAAGGGTGTCTGTTTCCTTTTTCTTAATATATTCACCCAACCTTGCCCGATAGTTGTAGAATGCTTCTTTGCTGGCTTCTACTAAATAGTCTCGGTCATTTAAGCGTAATACCTCAATCGTATAGTCTGCTCGTTGATAATCTTTTGAATCTAGAGAATATCTAGGCAAAAAATAGAAGGTATCAATTAAGTCAATTTCCAGAAAATCCATCGGATCTTCCTTTCGCGGATCGATAAGTACTGGCTCTCCCTGTTCTGGCTCCACCACCGGATCGCCCCGCCTTCGCGCAACTTCTCTTAGTTGACCCGTTTTATCCGAAAAAACAGCATACTTATTATTTTTGCCGCCATTACATTGACCGCAAGCATATAAATAATTTTCCCAGACAAAAACAGTTTCAGGATAGAGATCCTTTGGTTTAATATGCTCCACTTCATCAGCGACAGAATCTTCACAGTAACCACAGCGACGAGCACCACAACACATGTGGGTTAAAGTTTGACGCACTTGGCGAAAGGTAGAATTTGTTAGTTTGTTACGTCTGGCAAATGCTTTTTTTTCCTGAGCAACTCTTTCGGCGTAATCTTCTAAACAGTTAATTTCGTTTCGCCATACATTTAATTGGTTTTGAGCCGTTTTAGGTAAATTTTGATGTGGAAGCCGTATCATTGTTGTGACACTTCAGATTAGGGCTGATTTATTCATTCGGAGTATCTATCGCACTGTATTGGACTGACACAGCTACAATTGTGGAATAGATTTGACCATTGAATCGGGCGCAAAGCTTTGCGCCCCTAGGGTTTTTGGATGTGAGCGTCATTCATCCAATTTAGGTGTACCACGCTCATGTTATCGTAAAACAGGCTCCTATAAATTATATTTTTATAGGTTTTTTCTATCCAATGAGCATCTCATTAGCAGACTTTATGGGGTGAAGTTGGCATCATTGCCCGCAGTTTTTCTTGTTCATTTCGCTCATCTTCACTGAGTTGTTCACGCAGTTCTTTCCGATTCAATTCAGCCAACCGTTTTAACCGCTTTTTTGATTCGTCTGATCGCGTCACATCTGCACCAAATGCTTCTGTACCATAAGCATCTAAGACATTACCATAAAGTAAGCGATCTAAATCTTTCCCCGTTACCATACCCCCGGATTCATTACTACCTGGTTTAGGTAAACGCCAGACTGTTCCCACGGTTGCGGCTTGGCAAATTAGAGGACTATGGGTTGTGACAATAAATTGAAGATTGGGAAAATGTTCTCGAAACCAAATCCCGACTCGCTGTTGCCAAGTAGGATGAAGGTGAGCATCAATTTCATCGATGAGGACAACCCCAGGAGGAATAATTTTTGTTTTGTCATTGGAATCAAAAATAGATTCATAACCGTAAACTCGAGTAAGTTGGCGAATCAGTTCAAAGGTTAGGCTTAAAATCGAGCGATACCCATCACTCAATTCCTCAACTGGCAATCGACAACCATTGCCATCAACAAATTCAACACCTTTAGAGGAAACGTGTTCCAGACGCGCTTGATGCGGCAGAAATTCACTTTGATTCACAAACTCTTTCACAGAATCAATCAAGTTACCTTCTGGATCACCTTCCAGTTTCTTGAATTGCAAATCTTGCAGCCACTGTAAACATTCAGTGAGAGCCACATCTTCACCAAATAACGATAAGTGTGCCGCTACTTTGGGATTAGAGGAGAAAAGCTCGTCATAATCTTTATTTCCACCCCTGAAGCGTCGAAAGGGACCAAAGCCAGCCGAAAACCAGCAAGCTCTTTTTCCCCATAAACCTCGTCTAGGATTATACCCATCTACTTCTGAATCGTCTATTTTGACATCATTTTTGCTCTTGATAAATTCAATCAAAACAGGAAAACCATGAAATCCCATCGATTTATCCCCTCCAGGTATTTTGTCGAAACGGCTGTCATACAATAAATGGACATAAATTTCTTGAGGATTTTCAATGTCTCCATAGTTGTAATTTTTATTTAACCAATCATTCCAATTTTGCCGCAGCGCAATAGCATTAGTTGGACCAAACAAAGCTAATGCAATAGCACGTAATAAAGTTGACTTACCTGAACCATTGTCGCCAATAACTACGTGCCATCCCGCACACTGTTCTAAACCTATCTTCCAATAGAAATTTTCAATTGAGCGGATATTCATCATTCCAATTTCATTAATATACATAATCTCTTCATTTAGTTTTTTGTCGGATAAATATCTTTCCCACCAAAGCCAATGGTGCAAGAACTGAAATCTACAATAGCTGATGCGATCGCGCTTTTTCTCCAATCCCCCCAAACCCTCTGCGAACCTCTGCGCTTTCCCTCTGCGAACCTCTGCGTTGAATCATTCTGGGAATGAATCCAGCAGCACAGATATCCCTCGCACACCCACAACCGCCACCAAACTGCCCATCACCACCAGGCTTAAAACTCGTAGACTAACCTGTAGCGATCGCAGTCGTTGTTCTAACTCACTATCATAGTGTTGGGCTAAGGTTTCCAGCGTCCGATCCAAGGTTCCGCTTTCTTCCCCCGTGCTAATCATCTGTAGGGCTGTGGCGGGTAATTTACCCTGGAGACTCTCACTCAAGGATTGACCCATGCGAACACGCCGCCTAGCCCCAGAGAGTTTGCCTTTGATGATAGTATCGGGGATATGGTCTCGCAGTAAATCCAAGGCGGTGAGGATAGAAACCCCACAACTTAACGGTAATCGTAACTTAGCCAGATAGAGGAGCGATCGCACTTGCACGATTTTCCCGAAAATAGGTAATCGTCTCACCAGTTGCAGCCAAAAGGGACTAGAAAAGCGAGACACGAGGATTATCATCACCCATAATAGCAGCGCGATCGCTAACCCTCTTAACCAAAACTCTGGTTTAATAATTCCTGTTGCATTGGGGTTAAAAATAGCCGCCGTTAACACCAAAAATCCCCAAATTGTCGCTATAGCTGAACGTTTTACCGACCCATATAATCGTTCCTGTCTCGCTTGCGTTTCAGCGTCTTCGGCGAGGATTTGACAGGTTTGGGGGAGAGAACCGCTATATTCAGCTAAACGAATTAAGCTAATCGTCCAACGGTTAAAATAACGGCGTTCACAGGTTAAGGCGGTGGCGAAATCCTGACCAGAACCTACGGCGAGACTGACTTTTTGTAAATAGCGTTTAACGGCTGGGTTTAAATCATTTCCCACCAGAGTTAAGCTTTGCTGTAGATTTATACCAGAATTGAGTAATTTAGCAAGCTGGGAGAAGATTTTAGCATTTTGGCGATTTGTCATTTGTCCTTCGTCATACTTGAAGAGCGCGAGAAGCAAGTTACGTCTTATGTCCTGATCTAGGTTTACTACCCCCTTTATAATCCAGTCCGCTTTTAGTGAGATTAGTTTAACCGGATTTGATATCAGAGCCTTTCCCAAACCCCTGGAGCGAACCTCTCCCTAGCCCTCCCCTACGAGGGGAGGGAAGCGGAATATATTTTTTATGTGGAGGGGCTTTCATACTCCTGCTTCCCTGACAGGATACTGCTGGAAAACTTCTGCCTTCTTGCACTAGGTTTCGCGGCTTTCCAGGAAAAATCGCGATCGCACTTCGTTTTCCGGTAAACTCAAATGTTGCTTATTCCAGCCTTATGACCCCCAATCTACGGAGAAATAACCTTGGCTATAGAATTGCGATCCTACGTCTATATCGATAGCTTACAGCCGCAGCACGCAGCATATATGGGGACGGTGGCGCTAGGGTTCTTGCCATTACCTGGGGATACGTCGCTCTGGATTGAAATCTCACCCGGTATCGAAATTAACCGGATTACCGATGTGGCGCTCAAATCGACCTCTGTACGCCCAGCTGTGCAGATGGTGGAACGACTCTATGGGGTTCTGGAAGTCCATGCGAATAAACAAGGCGAAACCAGGGCGGCGGGGAAAGCGATTCTAGCCGCCCTAGGCGTCGGTGAACGAGAACGTCTTAAACCGCGAGTTGTCTCTAGCCAAATTATTCGCAATATTGACCCTCACCAAACTCAACTGATTAATCGTACCCGACGGGGACAGATGATTTTGGCAGGACAAACCCTCTATGTTTTAGAAGTCGCACCAGCCGCTTATGCTGCTTTAGCCGCTAATGAAGCCGAGAAAGCCGCCTTAATTAATATCTTGCAAATTTCCGCCGTCGGCAGTTTTGGACGCCTCTATTTGGGCGGTGAAGAACGGGATATTCTGGCAGGTTCACAAGCGGCGCTGACAGCACTGGAGAGCGTTCCTGGGCGAGAACATCCAGGGGCTGGTGGGAAGGAGTAAAGTAGGGGAGCAGGGGGAGCAGGGGAAGCAGAGGGAGCAGGGGAAGCAGGGGAAGCAGAGGG
>CAKZMA010000121.1 GCA_937127375.1 uncultured Coleofasciculus sp.
GTCGGGGATCTTGCTTAGAATCAAGGATTTCTATTCAAGCCATAGCATACAGGATTTTTGAGAAGTCACATCTGGCTAAAGCTGAACTTTGCATATAGAAGAAAACTGAACCACTTTGTAAAAGGCTTATGGCAAATAGCAGTGTATCAAAGGGGTCTTCTTCAGAATCCAAAGAACAACGAGGGTCATCTGAAATATGATAACGGTATCCCCCCATCTGAATATCACAATTCGCTCCACCCAATATCCACTCAGAAGCATAGCTTAATTCCGCATACAAATCGTTCATGTCAACCTCAGTCATTCCGTCATTACCTAGTTCAGGGAAAAGACGGTCGAAAGCATTATAATCTTCAATGGAAATAGGTACATATCCCTTAGTCCATTGAATGGCTGAACACTCATCCGGATATAGGTCTCTAAGCAGGAAATCATCATCTTTTTCCGGCAAAAAACTGAAATCGGTCGTCAAATTCTCTTCGTTAAAGTCCGGTTCTCTAAAGTAGAGAATGCGAAAACGGTTTTGTTCAAATACATCCTCTGAATCTGGAAAACCATACCTAGAATCATCCATGGAAAGGTAGAATTGCAAAATACCTTGTTTGGGAAAGCCTTCCAGATGAGGTGCTTCGGCAAAGTTAATTTGTGCCAGTAAATGCAGATAGTCTCCATCTGGAGTTTTGGGATAGTCAACTCCTTTGGGCAAATAGGGGAACCCGCCTTTACTGTTTTGCCAACCGGCAAATTTACTTTGCCACCAGGTTAGGTTTTGATCAGGGATTAACTTCAGTTCCAGATAGGGCTTAATTGTGGCTTCAATGCGATCGCGATAACGTTCTAGAATGGCTGGCATTACTTCCCTGATTACATAATTTGACGATTCTTCGTCTAGAGGAGCATTAACGGAAACCCAAGCCCTGCGCCACACGGGGTCAAGATTTGTCGTTTCATCAATCTGTGTTCCGAAAAGGTTTGCCTCACTCAAATATACTCCTGTTAGATTTGCGCCTTTGAGGTTGGCATTTTCCAAGTTTGCCGATGTCAAGTCAGCATTTCTCAAGTCAGCATTACTCAAATCAGCCTCTTTCAAGTTAGCACCGTTTATATCGACTAAATACATACGGCTTTGTTGTAGGTTCGCCTTTTTTAAATTGGCGTTAGTCAAGTTAGCGCGATTCAGGTGAGCTTTGCTTAAGTTAGCTTGAGATAACTTGATACCATTTAATTCAGCATTTTTCAAATTAGCACGACTTAGATTTACTCCCGATAAATTGAGATTTGCCAAGTCAGTTGCGGGATTGAGTCCAAGTTCTATGGCTCGTTGGAGAAAGTTATCAGCATTTTCTTGACGTAGCCTATCAACAATGTTTTGGCGTTCGGTTCGGCTTAATTGACGTTGGTGTTGCGGCTGTGTCGATTTGTCTGGATGACTAGATTCATTGTCAATTTCAATTTCAATGTGGAGATAATGTTGTAATTCTTGTCTCTCTTTCTCATCAACCTGTTTAGAGAGTAAATTATAGGCTTTTAACTGTAAATCACCTGTCTCGGTTTTTACCACTTGGCGTAGCAAATCCCTACCTGGCTGACTATAGTTGAGCGCCTCGTCTAAAGCCGCCATTCTGATTTCTTCTGACTCACTGGTCAAACGTTGTTTAACTCCCTCTAATCCACCCAGCACACCAGAATTTAATGGCAAACCTTGTCCGCCTAAAACGGCGTCATTGGGATTGGGTTGATTGGAATTGGCTGTCATAGGTTACGATTGTTGTCGGTGTAGTTAAGAAAAGGTGTACAGAACTAGCGAGAAATCCTGTTGGGCTAAAGCAGAATTTTGGATATAAAAAAGCATAACATTCTTTGGCATACCGATAAGCTGTCATGCATTTAAATTGGGTATTAGTAGCGAGATCTCTGGCTCGCACTACAAGGATAAAATCAGGAAATGACATACAATTGAAAGTAATTAGGGCTGGCTGCACAAGTCGAAAACCCTTATATTTAAAAGCTTTTCAGGAGTTTTTCTGCTGAGGGAGTGCCAGAAAATAAGATAGGATTTGTGAAAAACCTAGCATCATAGCGAGCGAGACGCAAAGCCTGCGGCATGGCTTCGCTTAACGCACTACCGTTTTGTTCTTTCCTCCTTTCCTCCTTTCCTCCTACTCCCTACTCAAATACTCCCAACAGCAGACCATAATTAGCTTTAAGGTTAACAGGTGGGTACGAGCTGCTGTGCGCCAAACGGGATTATGATTGATAATGTTGCAACGATTATGGGGTTAAAGCAACCGTGCAATTCCGATCAAGGATTTCTCTT
>CAKZMA010000122.1 GCA_937127375.1 uncultured Coleofasciculus sp.
GGCGGGTTTTGTTGTTCCGTTGGTGGTGAGGAGGGCGGGTTTTGTTGTTCCGTTATTTCAGCAATAGCTGACTTTAGTCCCTAAACCCGCCCCTACATCGCCCCTACAATATAACTATTTAATGATAAAGGACAAATTATCAATGACCAATGACAAATGACCAATGACCAATGACCAATGACAAATTACCAAGTTGGCGGTAGTCTCAGACATGATGATCCTACCTATGTGGTGCGACAAGCAGACGCCCAACTCTATGAGGCGGTAAAAGCGGGTGAATTTTGTCATGTTCTTAGCCCTCGACAAATGGGCAAATCTTCTCTCCTTGTCAGAACTAAGTATCGTCTGGAAGCCGAAGGATTCCGCTGTGGTGTTCTGGATATGACCACAATCGGTGGTGAATATACGACGCCTGTACAGTGGTATAAGGGCGTTGTCACGCAGTTATGGTTGGCGTTCAATCTGCGGGGAAAGATTCATTTAAAATCTTGGTGGAAAGAGCGAGAAGATATCTCTTTTTTGCAACGATGCTGTCACTTTATTGAAGAAGCTTTGCTCGATCAATTCTCCAGTGAACGATTGGTCATCTTAATGGATGAAATTGATCGAATCCTCAGCATTGATTTCCCCATTGATGATTTTTGGGCTTTAATTCGATTTTGCTATAATCAACGCGCTATTAATCCTGACTATAATCGGATTGTCTTTGTCTTCTTTGGCGTCGCTGCACCATCGGACTTAATTCGCGATCGCAGCCGGACTTCTTTTAATATTGGTCAAGCCATAGAACTACAAGGGTTTAAACTCACAGAAGTACAACCCCTGATCCAAGGCTTAGACAGAAACGTCAATACGCCTGAGACGATTGTCCAAGCAATTTTGGCGTGGACATCGGGTCAGCCATTTCTTACCCAGAAGTTGTGTAATTTAGTCTGGAAAACGGCAGAAAATACAGAATCGGAGAGGCTAGTTGTCCCGCCAGGTCAGGAATACAAGTGGGTAGAAAACCTGGTGCGATCGCGCATCATTAATAACTGGGCGTCTCAGGATGATCCCGAACATTTGAGAACGATTCAGAATCGGATTCAAGGGAATGGTCAACGGACGGGTAGAATGCTGGGTATTTATCAGCAGGTGTTACAAGGTGTGGAGATTGAGGTAGATGACTCGCGAGAAATAAGCGAACTTTTGTTATCGGGTTTGTTGGTTAAAAATCAGGGAATATTACAGGTAAAGAATAGAATTTATGCAGAAGTATTTAATCAAACCTGGGTAACCAAAAAATTAGTTTCCCTGCGTCCTTATGCTGACGCATTCAACGCCTGGATTACCTCAAAAAAACAGAATCAATCCCACCTGCTGCAAGGAAAGGCATTAAGAGAGGCATTAACCTGGTCTCAAGGGAAGAGTTTGAGTGATCTAGATTATCAGTTTTTAGCGGCGAGTCAAGAATTAAATCGACGAGACATTCAGAACGCCCTCAAAGCGATTGAAAAAGCCAACTCTCTGCTGTCATCGGCGACCAAGAAAGCTAAAACAGAACCAATCAGACATCGACTGTGGCGCGGATGGATTGGCGTGATCAGCCTTAGCACAACTATTCTGGTAATTCTGTTACGTTTAACAGGATTGTTGCAAGGTTTAGAATGGGATGTTTGGGACAATTTTTTTCGAGTTCGCCCCTTAGAACCCCCTGATCCACGGATTGTGATTGTCACCATTGATGAAAATGATATCACTCAAGTTGGACAGTGGCCCCTCCCGGATGCAGTGTTGGCAGAAGCAATTACTCGATTAAATGCGGATAATCCGCGTGTCATTGGTTTAGATGTGTATCGAGATTTGCCTGTCGAACCCGGACATCAAGAATTAGTTGAGCTATTTGAGTCTACTCCTAATCTGATTGGTGCAGAGAAAGTTGTTGGTAATTCCGTGAATCCTCCTCCAAGTTTAAATCAGTTGGGACAAGTCGGTTTTGTGGATATGGTATTGGATGCAGATGGCAAAGTCCGTCGAGGGTTAATATCTGTTCAATTGGCGGATCAACTTCATCTGAGTTTCAGCTTAAAACTAGCATTGCAGTATCTAGAAGCCCAAGGAATTACACCTCAAACTCAAGAACAGCATCGTTGGCAATTGGGTCAGGCGATATTTTTACCCTTGGATAAAAATGATGGCGGCTATGTGCGGGTTGATACTGGAGGTTATCAGATCCTATTAAACTATCGTGGCTCTTTAGAGGATTTTTATAGCATCTCGCTTACCGATTTACTAGAGAATCAGATTCCTGTAGAATTAAAGCGTGATCATGGGTTTACCGGACGGGTTATATTAATTGGCGCGATCGCAACTAGCCTGAAGGATTTTTTCTATACCCCCTACAGTGGGAGTTTGTCTCGCACACCACAAGGGATGGCGGGTGTGGTGGTTCATGCTAATTTAACCAGCCAGATTTTAAGTGCAGCCCTAGATAATCGTCCCCTAATCCGGACATGGAGTGAATTCCAAGAGGGGTTGTGGGTTTTGCTGTGGTCTTTAATCGGTACAGTATTAAGTTGGCGGTTGCAGTCTCCTCAGCGGGTGGCGTTGGGAATTGCGATCGCAGGTTTAGTATTAGTCGCCATTGCCTATAACGCCTTCTTACAGGGGTGGTGGATACCAGTGATTCCGCCAATCCTAGGATTAATTCTATCCGCGATCGCACTGTCTTGGTTTACCAGCAAGCAAATCGAAAAACTCCAACTCCGTCGCATTCTAGAGTTACTCACCCAAGACTACTCCACATCTCCGGCGGCGGTACGGATTGCTCTAGAATATCTGAAAAAGTCAGAACGCGAAAGCAATCACGCCTTGATTGAAGAATGTCTCCCGAACAGGGAATAGAGAGATGAGGGAGA
>CAKZMA010000123.1 GCA_937127375.1 uncultured Coleofasciculus sp.
ACGAGGTAACTGTTTTTACGACGAATCGCTATAACGGAGAGGGTTTCTTTAATCCAAAATTACCCCGTATGCCCATAGGCTGGGAGGAAATCAATGGGGTAAACGTCAGGCGCTTCCCCGTTTACAGCCACATCAGCCAGATGTTTCGACGACCTCAGGCATTGGCATATCGTCTGCGCTTACCCAAAAATGAGTATTTGCGGGCTATTTCTGGAGGACCGATCATTCCCGGGTTAAGGCAGGCTATTCGAGAATTTCCAGCTGACCTTATTGCTGCCTCTTCTTTTCCTTTATTACACATGTTTTCTGCTTTAGGCAGCGCCCAAGAAACTGGACGCCCTTGTGTCTTCTATGGCGGTTTACATCCGGAGGATGATTGGGGATATCAGCGTCCCATGATCTATCGTGCTATTGAACAGTCTACTTATATTGCTTATACAAAATTTGAAGCTGATTACGTCATTCAACAGGGGGCATCCCCAGAACGTGTATTCGTAGTAGGTCTGGGAGTAGATCCAGAACCCTTTGAACAAGTTTCCTCCAATGAAGCCAAACAGCGTCTGGGTTTTGACCATAAACCAGTAGTCGGGTTTATCGGTCAGTTAGGGGGTCATAAAGGCGTAGATACGATATTGAAAGCCATGCCTATTGTATGGCAAGTTGTGCCTGACGCTCATCTATTAATTGCCGGGGCACGTACCATGTTTGCAGCGCGATTGGAGCAACTTATTCAATCTTGGTCTAAAGAGTATCAAAATAAAGTGAAATTGTATTATAATTTCTCGAATGAAGAGAAACCTGCTTTGTTTGCCGCCGTCGATGTATTTGCTTATCCGTCGGGTTACGAGTCTTTTGGTATAGCGTTTTTGGAAGCTTGGGCAGCGAGTAAACCTGTAATTGGTTGCCGAAGAGGAGCCGTACCATGGGTAATCAATGCAGGAAAAGATGGATTGCTAGTGGATTACCAAAGCGAGCAAATGTTAGCTGAGGCAATTATAATGCTCTTGAAGAATCCTGTCTGGGCAAAAGAATTGGGAGAAGTTGGACATAAAAAGGTTTTATCAGACTACACCTGGACAAAAGTAGCTCAAAACTTTAGACAAGTCTATGTAAATGCTAAGCAGAAACCATTGATTCGCCAATCTCTAACTTAGACAGTGAAACTTATAAATTTGTGCTTTAGTTAAGAAGAGTGTTGTCTTTACTATGAAACTATCTGTAGTTATACCTTGCTTTAATGAAATAGGAACTATCGAGCAAGTTGTTAAAGCTGTTAAAGCATCCCCGGTTAAAAATTGTGAAATAATCATAGTCGATGATTGTTCGACAGATGGTACTCGCCAACTCCTTAAATCTCATATAGAATCCCAGATTGACAGAGTTATTTACCATAGAAACAATAAGGGTAAAGGTGCTGCTTTACGCACTGGTTTTATGGCGGCAACAGGAGATATTGTTGTTGTCCAAGACGCTGATTTGGAATACGATCCGCAAGAGTATCCTTTATTAATAGATCCGATATTAAAAAATAAAGCCGATGTAGTATATGGATCTCGGTTTTTAGGTTCTGCACCTCATAGGGTTGTGTATTATTGGCATCGGGTAGGTAATGGTTTTTTAACAACTTTATCCAATATGTTTACTAATATTAATTTAACCGATATGGAAACCTGTTATAAAGCCTTCAAGCGAGAAATAATTGAATCTATTAAAATAGAAGAAAGTCGCTTTGGAGTAGAACCGGAAATAACAGCAAAAATCGCCAAAATGAATTGCCGCATTTATGAAATTGGCATATCCTACTATGGTCGCACCTATAAAGAAGGTAAAAAAATAGGCTGGAAAGATGGGTTTTGGGCAATTTTTTGCATACTCAAATATAATTTATTCTCCTGGTAGCAAAACAAACAAGGTAAACCCATGACTAAATCAAAATTCAAAAACATTTTTTTGTCAAAACTATCATTTTCTTTAGGGATTTATGTGTCGGTATGCATTATTGGTATTGGCATGGCTTTCTATCCCACCTTTCTTAGCGGTTTCTCATCCATGCAAAACGATGTAGGAGATACAAGATTAAACAATTATTTTCTAGAACATTCTTTTCAAGTCTTTTTCAATAAAGACTATGTTGGTGGTTTATGGTCGCCAGCATTCTTTTATCCCTATAAGCAAGTCTTAGCTTTTTCAGATAATTTATTTGGATCAGCACCTATATACTGGTTTTTTAGAGCATTCCTATCATCAGATGTAGCATTTACTTTCTGGATGATAACTGCCTGTCTCCTCAATTTTGTTAGTTTCGCATTTTTGTTAAAACAATTTAAAATAAACCCATTCTTAATTGCTTTAGGTTCTTTTATATTCGCCTTTGGTATGCCCAGAATTGCTCAGCTTGGGCATCAGCAATTACTTCCTCAGTTTTTTACTCCCTTGGTGTTCTGGATAATGTGGAACTTTATTAAGCGACCCCAGAGGAAGAGTTTAATAATGCTACTGATACTGGTCTATTTACAGGTGCTTGCAGGCATATATTTGGGATGGTTTTTATTGTTTAGTCTAGTTATATTCCTTGGCGTAAATTACAGCTTGTCCTCGAAATACCTAACTAAATTTATTGCCTACTGCAAAAGTGATAGTAAATCCATTGTTGCTATTACAGTAAGTTGGGTTAGCTTAATGATTCTTACCTTATTGCCTTATCTAAAAGCTAAATCAGTTCTTGGTTCAAAGTCTTACTCGGAAGTAGACACAATGCTTCCAAGACTTGCCTCTTGGTTTTCTGCTCCACCGGGTAGTCTTTGGTCTCCTTTATTAAAATGGGTTTCTCAAGATTTACCCTGGGTACATGAACACTATATGTTTGCCGGATTGACCATTATTTTGTTAACTGGATTATCTGTTTACACAGTAATTTGTTTAAAAAATTCACTAAACCCGGAAAAGCTGTTACTCGTCAATAGTTGTTTACTAGTTTTTCTGATTATTTTTTGTCTTTCACTACGTCTGCCTTTCGGATTATCACTGTGGAGAATAATTTATGAAATTGTTCCAGGAGCTTCTGTAATCAGAGCAGTAACAAGAATATGGACAATTTCTTACTTCTATCTGTTGGTGGCTGTGACCGTATGTATTGATTTTTTACTACGGGCAAAAATATCTAACAAACAATGGCGTCAGTTAGCAGCCAGCGTACTATGTTTAATAGGAATAGCAGAGCAAATTATATTCGGCTTACCTGCTTATGAGAAAGCACCTTTAAAACAGAAAACAACAGAAATTAGTGAACTGATAAAAGGCTGTGATATAGCTTATCTATCGTTAAATCCTGCAATACCATTTTATATAGATCATTTATCTGCTATGTGGGCTGGTATCGAGGCTAATGTACCAGTTATTAATGGCTATTCCGGAAATGTCCCTCCTGACTATGGTAACGATCCTAAGAGTACAGCGCAGGTGGTACACTGGCTCGATTCGGTGGGTAACAATTCTCCCAGTAAACTATGTATTATCTCGCGCCAACCGTTAGATAAACAAGATAATCTGATTTCTAGATACACTATTCAGAAAAACATTAGTTTTTCCGGTAATTTTATATCTTACCTGATTAATTTACCTATTAACAAAATATTTTCTCAAGAAATAAAATTATTTGATTTTCCTGATACCGTTGAAACCAATTCAGTCATTAAATTACCAGTGATAGTAAAAAATACCAGCAACTTTTTATGGTCGCCGAAAGGCGATCACCCTACAAATTTTTCTTATCGCTGGCTAGATGCCAACGGCAAGTTAGTCGTTTTTGATGGAGATGGCGATCGCACGGTACTTCCTTGGGAGCTAGAACCCGGAGATTCGGTTGCACTAAATGCATTCATTAAAACTCCTGGAACTTTAGGAAAGTATCAGCTAATTTTGACGATGGTAAAAGAAAAAGTGGCTTGGTTTAGCGAACGAGAAACTCAATCCACTAAAGTTAATATCACTGTAGTATCTCCTTAAATATTGAATTATGAAACTGCCAGAAAAAATCAAATTTGTGTTAACAGCTAGGACTATAGAATTTACCTTAATTATTATCGGATTTTTTGTTTTTTGGTTTTGCTCTAAATTTGAAATTTCTGGTGATGGAGAAATAAGATTTAATGCAATTATACAACTTATAGAGAATCAAGAAATATCGGATATTAAGTATTCGATAATTGGTTCTATTTTTTCTTTGCCTTTATACTTTTTAGGCTGGTTATATAAATCTCCAGAGTATTTTTTGATGCGTTATAATTTAATTTTATTTATCGTAGCAATTATTATTGCTTATAAAATTTTAATAGACCATCTGGATGGAGGCATTGTTCGTAAGTTTGTTCTACTAGTTATGACAGCCTCTATGTTTCCTCACCATGTAAGGCATTACTATGGAGAAGTTTTCACTTCTCTCTCTGTTTTTGTCGGTGTTTTGGGAGTAACTCTCAGCAACACAGGGCTGGGATGGTTACCCTTAATTTTAGGAACGGCTAACACTCCGGCTAGCATTTTGGGTCTGGCACTTATAGTAATAAAACGTGCAGGTAAAAGCCATCGTTGGAGATATTTTTTATATTTTAATTTAACTGTACTAATTATTGTTTTAGAATCGTGGATTCGCCGAGGGAGTATTTTCGCTAGTGGCTATGAAAATGACAGGGGTTTTGAAACTATTCTACCGTTTTCTGGAAAACCTGGGTTTAGCTATCCATTTTTCTTGGGTTTAATCTCTATTTTTTTCTCCTTTGGTAAGGGTATTATTTTCTATGCACCTGGACTATTGCTTTCCCTTAAACCTTATTTATCCGTTATAAACCCCAACGTAGTTACCAGCCATAGACTTATCCTCTGGTATCTCGCAGGACTGGTGATTGTATATTCAAGTTGGTGGAGCTGGTATGGCGGTTTTTTTTGGGGATCTAGATTTTTTCTGGTTGCATCGATTACAGCTTCTTTTAGCTTAGCATTTTACTGTCACTATAGAAGTAAAAAAATTATTCCTAGTTTAATAACATTAATGATGCTAATTTGGTCTACCTGGGTAGGTATTAATGGTGCTATTTTTGGTCAGTATGGTCTCGACATTTGTTTCAGAAATAATTATGAGTTAGAATTTTTGTGTTGGTATGTACCCGAATTTAGTCCTTTGTTTCATCCATTTATAAAAAATAAGATTTTAGCCGATAATGAATTGATAATAATAGGCTATAATTTTTTGGTTTTTATTTATTTGTCTACACCTATTTTATACTTAATTTTTAAGAAATAATTTAACACAATAAAGGAAATAAAGAAAGAATACTTAGATTTTAAAAAATGGCGTTTTTAATTAATGAAGGCAATCCTCTTAAAAATAGCTGTAAACCTTTGCCAAAAATCCGCCATATCGCATTGAGTCAATGGGTTAGCTATACAGCGCTTCGCGCTGTCATGAAGTACAGTAAGTAGATCAAAGTCCCCCTTT
>CAKZMA010000124.1 GCA_937127375.1 uncultured Coleofasciculus sp.
TAATCCAATATCGTCATTTGTCATTTGTCATTTGTCATTTGTCATTTGTCATTTGCTATTGGTGAATGAGGACTCTAGCAAAAAATGCGAGTTTATTTTTGGACAACCCTTGAGGATAAGTGTCTGTCGTGTTTTTTAACACCAAATTCAATCAGATGCCCTTTATGATTTTAGATTTAGGTCTAGTTCTCTAATGATTTAAGGCTGATACAGGGTATTGGAAAATTAATAGCAATTGCGTGGCTACAGAACGAAAAATAAAACCACCTTGCATATTTTTACCCGCATCTTCTACCAATTTCAGTTGAGTTATAAACCCTTTTGAGTTCTGTTGAGTAGGGGCAATTTTTCACTCTATTGTTTTTTGACCATGATGTTACTCAACCCGTCCCGCGCCGATGCCAGAATTCTTTAACGTAGCTTGCTTATCAAAAAGCGAGTATGACAATCAAGAATTAACCAAGACTCTCATTTCAAGGACATCATTTCATGGCTACTAAATTTGATCCACTTAACACTTATAACGCTCAATCCCATGAAGACACTTTGAATAGAGGGTATCAAAATAGTGCAACGAATTATCCTAACAGCCAACTCCCTCTCGAATCCGTTCCCCCCCCAGGAATGACGCCTCCAGAGCCGAAGAAACAGCCTTCTTTCCTGGGGCGTACTCTTCCGAGCTACAATCGTTTATTATCCCAGAACAGTACTCCCCTGCGGATTCAGTTATTGCAAACCATTTTACCTGCTGTACTGGTTCCCTTGGGATTAGCGGGATTGGTGACATCTGGAATTATTTCGGGACGCAGCCAAGAACAAACTGAGCAGTTATTACAAAATGAAGCATTATTAACCAGTGATCTGGTCACTGAGTTGTTAGCCGAAGCCGAAAAAATTCCCGCAATTGTGGCGCATAATCCGTTAGTCATTAATGCGGCGAAGAATACGGCAACAGTGGCTCAAACTGAAGGTCTGACGACAATTCCGATTGAGCAGCTTGAACAAACCTTCGCCACCAATAAAATTGTTCAACCCAATCCATCCCTGAATAGTTATCTTCAAAAAACAGCAGAGATTAGCGAATTTGCAGAGTTGTTTTTTACCGATAAACATGGGTTTAACGTTGCCTATAGTCGCCCGACCTCGGACTTTGTGCAACGGGATGAACAATGGTGGCAAGCAACGAAAACAGGTGAGGGTCAGTTAATCGAACCGACGTTTGATCAATCGGCAAATACCTTTGGAATTGAACTGAGCCAAGCGATTACTGATCCGAACTCAGGTGAATTTCTAGGTGTGGTCAAAGGGGTTTTACCCGCCACAGAGTTCGGTACAGTGCTGAATAATTTGCTCTCAGATTTACGCTTAGTTGAGTCTCAAATCGTACAACTTTTAGCCCTGACCCAAGAGGGTAATGTCACTGTCATTCATAACGTCGGGATTCAGCAGGGAGAAGGTCAACAGACGGTTGTGGGCGGTGATGCGATCGCGCAAGGTGCCAAAATGTTGCTCGATAGCCTACAGTCTCAGAATTCTCAGGCGGAATCAGTAGCGAGTAATTTGCCACTCAAAGATTTAACCATAGAGTCAGTCCCCTCTCAGGTTGGCGATTCCCAAAATAGTGCCAACTTTACCTACGCGGGTCGCCGTTATCTGCTGGTCACCGTTCCCAAAACCAACTGGGTGATTGCGGTTTCTATGGAACTGAGCGACCTCCGCCGCGCTGGGTCTCAAGCCGCGCTGACCTTTTCCTTAGCATTTCTGCTCTTAGGCGGTGCGATCGCAGCAATCCTGTTATTTTTAGCCCGTCGTTTGGCAATGCCTTTAAAACAATTGGTTAGCACGGCGGAACAAATGATTGCAGGGGATCTCAATGTTCAAGCTGAACCATCCGGTCCGACGGAAACCCGCCTCTTGTCCCAAGCGTTTAATAATCTGGTCACCAGTGTTAAGGGGTTATTATATCAGCAATCGGCAGAAACACAACAGGCAGAATTATTTGCCAACATCGCCATTTCCCGCGCTCGGACTGAACGAGATTTAGAGGAAGTCTTCCAGGCGGCTGTTCAGGGAGCGTTGCAAATTCTGGGTGTGGATCGGGTGGTAATTTATCGGTTCCAACCCGACTGGCGGGGATACATCTCCAATGAAGCCGTCGCTCCCGCTTGGACTCGTGCCTTGGGGGATAAAATTGAAGACGCTTGTATTGGCGATGCTCTGATCGAAGCTTACCAAAAAGGACGAGTCGTACCCACCGATAATGTTTTTGAAGCGGGTTTTCATCCGGATCACCTCCAGTTAATGGAACGGTTACAAATTAAAGCCAATTTGGTCACACCCATTCTCAAAGATGAGCAGTTATTTGGTTTACTGATTGCCCATCACTGTAATGCTCCTCATAATTGGCAACCGTCGGAAATTGAGTTTCTCAAAAAGTTAGCGATTCAAGTCGGTTTGTCCTTAGACCGGGTGAACTTCTTGGTCGAAAAAGAAGCGGAAACCGAACGGGCGCAACAACTGAATGAAATTACATCCAGTATTCGCGAATCCGTGACCGTGGAGGAAATTTATAATGCTGCGATTACAGGAATTCGCAAAACCATGAAAACCGATCGCGCGATCGTTTATCTATTTGACGAAAACTGGAAAGGCACGATCACGGCTGAATCGGTGGCAGAAGGCTTTCCCAAAGCCTTGGGCGCGAATATTGCTGACCCCTGTTTTGCGGAGCAATATGTAGAGAAATATAAGCAGGGGCGGATCAAGGCGATTGAAGATATTCAAAAGGCGGGTTTAAGCAAGTGTTATTTGGGTCAACTCGAACCCTTTAACGTCAAAGCCAATTTAGTCGCACCGATTTTGGCGTATGGTGATCTTCATGGCTTGTTAGTTACCCATCAATGTTCCAGTAGCCGGGTGTGGCAAGAGTCAGAAATGACCTTCTTTAAACAAGTGGCGATTCAACTCGGTTCAGCCTTAGATCGCTTAGATTTCTTAGCCCAAATTGAGCAATCCCGTCAAAAAGCCGAACAACTGGCAGAGGAGCAACGTCAACAAAAAGAAGCGATTCAAATGCAATTAGTTGAACTGCTTAATGATGTAGAAGGTGCAGCCAGAGGGGACTTAACGGTACGGGCAGAGGTAAATATTGGTGAAATTGGCACCGTTGCTGACTTTTTCAACTCAATTGTGGAGAACTTGCGGCAGATTGTAACGCGGGTACAAGAGTCAGCAATTCAGGTGAATATGGCGGTTGGTGAAGACGAACAAGCGATTCAGCAACTGGCAGAAGCGGCACTAAAACAGGCAGAAGAAACAACTCAAATTTTAAATTCTGTCGAACAAATGACCCAGTCGATTGAAGAAGTGGCGGAGAACGCTCGCCAAGCGGCAGTTGTTGCGGGTACAGCATCCAATACCGCCCAAATGGGTCAAGCAGCGATGGATTTAACGGTAGAGAATATCTTAAATCTACGCAGTACGATTGGTGAGACGGCGAAAAAAGTGAAGCGTTTGGGTGAGTCGTCTCAACAGATTGCTAAGGTGGTATCTATCATTGAGAAAATTGCCCTACAAACCAACTTACTTGCTATTAATGCCGGGATTGAGGCAGCACGGGCTGGTGAAGAGGGTCAAGGGTTTGCTGTTGTTGCTGAAGAAGTGGGAGAATTGGCGGCAAAATCGGCAGCGGCGACTCAAGAAATTGAGGAAATTGTTGAGAGTATTCAACGGGAAACCGCGATGGTGGTTGAGGCGATGGAACAAAGCACCAAGCAGGTGGTAGAAGGGACACAGTTAGTGGATGATGCCAAGAATAGTTTGGGTCAGATGTTAGAGGTATCCTATCAGATTGACCAATTAGTACAGTTAATTTCTACGGCTACCGTGTCTCAGACGCAAACAGCGCAAGCGGTGAGTAGTTTGATGTACGAGATTGCCATGGTATCAGCCCAAACCTCAGATTCCTCGACGAAAGTGTCAAATTCGCTGCGAAAAACGGTGGAAGTGGCGCGAGAGTTGCAGGCGTCTGTGGGAACGTTTAAGGTTGATCCGCAACTGGATTATGAATAAGGTTTTCTTGGCGGTATAGGGGCTACTTGTAGGGGCATAATATGTCGTGTCCCTACTAGAGGGTTGGTCAAGTAAATTGTAGGGGCGGGTTTAGGGATTCAAGCTAGCTTGTCACCAATAACTGAACAACAAAACCCGCCCTGATTTAATTGTAGAGAAGAAATTGTACGGAGTTTCTGGGCGCACTGATGTGTGTCCCTACAATATAATCCATCCAATTCGGTACGCTATGCCATTATAAAGGCGCGGTGGGTGTTGACAACTGTTTTACTCCTGTTCGTTGTGCGATCGCACGAGCCAATTTTTCAAATTCTCGGTAGACATTCCTCACCGCATAAGTATGAGCGCCAATCGCCCCGTCAGCCGGTTTGAGGTGAAAGATAGGCTTACGGGCTTCCTGAGCCATGGGCATCAAACTCTGATAGTTTTTCAGTAAGGCTAAACAATGCCGATCATCAGCTACAGAAATATTATCAGTCAGCGGCTGATCTAATACATCCTCGTGATAAACCGTTGGGATACGCGCAATCCAACGGTTGTACGCCTTCACTGGACGATCTAATCGGGCTGAATGTTGTAAAACAACATATCCAATCGGCTGCATTTTACCTTGAGGAAGCTGTAAATCTGTGGCTAAACCCTTCTTTCCTGGAGAACTTGTTTTAGCTAGTCTCTCTTGCCATTCTTCGCGCCATGTCCGCAATGTTGGACCCAGATTACGCAAACCTTGCAACGAAAATAAATCCGGTGAAAGGGGAACAACTACATAGTCGGCTGAAATTAGCGCCGCCCGATTAATCGCCCCCAAATTAGGACCAAGATCCAGTAATATAACGTCAGCGTTATGAGCTAAAGCAGCTTTTTGCATAATTCTCCAGAA
>CAKZMA010000125.1 GCA_937127375.1 uncultured Coleofasciculus sp.
GTTTCACTACTATCTTTTCGGTTACACCCAGATGTAACTAAACCCGCCCCGACTTGACGAATGACGAATGACGAATGACGAATGACGAATGACGAATGACAAGTGACGTCAACGTCGCTTTAATTTTTTGGGGATCGCGATATTCATCCGGTTGTGAAAGTCTTCCTGTACTTTGTGACTTAGGCGGCGAGACACTTGGCGGACAATTTGCTGCAACAGGCGATCGCCTGTACTCTGAATCAAAGACTGGGGTAACTTGTGGATAAACTTAGGAAACCGTACACCAACGCTTAAATCAAGCTCCCACTCGATACGGGTAATAGTGGGGGGAAGTTCTAGTCCCTTAAGCTGTTGCTCAGAAAAATACTCGTGAGTTGGAATCGGCACAAACCCTTGAGTCGCCTGAAAGTCAACCTCATAGCCAGGAGGATTGTAATCGGGGACGGGGATCGTCTGAATTTTATAGATCCCATCCTGGCGCGGAAGTAGTTCTAGCCCAATTTTTGGCTCAACTTCGTAGCCGAATGACCCAAAACGCCCAATCGCTAAAGCATAACCATTGGCTCCAATCGGTTCAGCCTTCATCGGCTGGGCGCAGTCACGAAACCATTCTTGGTGAGTATCCAGATAAGCCGTTACTCGTTCCGGTTCGGCATACATCTCTACACCATTTTGGAAGTGACCGTAAAACTGAGTCAACTCAGGCGCTAATTGACATGATTGGGACTCGTCCCGATCAGGCTCGGTAAAAGTGGATTGGGTATCTAGATGCACTGGCTCGATTGTGATGGGTTGCTGGTTAAGGAATTGGGACTGCATAATTGCTCCACGGTGTCAGTTCGGGTTGGTGCCTATTGCTAGGATGCCCACTGGCAGTTGTTCATTCTCTCTTTCATCTTCACGAATTTACGGTATAAATCTGCACATCTGGTAAAACTTCATTGATAATTTATAGAATTGAAAAGAGAATGTTAAGGAATCGAATCAAAAAATACTGGCTCTTTACAGCATAACTTGTGTATCTTGCCGTCAACTCTCACTGTTGAAGGAAATTTTTAGATGAAAGCATTGGTCGCCGGAGCGACAGGTCAAACAGGACGCCGAATCGTCAATGAACTGGTCAAACGCAATATCCCCGTCCGCGCTTTGGTGCGTAACTTGGAGAAAGGGCAGGAAATTTTGCCCCCTGAAGCCGAGTTAGTCGTTGGGGATGTATTGAAGCCTGAGAGTCTCAGCGCTGCTGTGGGAGATAGCACCGTGGTTTTTTGTGCCACAGGTGCTACACCCAGCTTTAACCCCACGGAACCTTACCAAGTGGACTATGAGGGGACGAAGAACCTGATCGATATTGCCAAAGCCAAGGGTATTGAGCATTTTGTCATGGTTTCTTCACTTTGCGTCTCTCAACTGTTACATCCCCTAAATTTGTTTTGGTTAATTTTGGTTTGGAAAAAGCAGGCTGAGGAGTACCTCCAGAAAAGTGGCTTAACTTATACCATTGTCCGACCTGGGGGGCTGAAAAACGAAGATACGCCTGATCCTGTGGTCATGTCATCAGCGGATACACTATTTGATGGGAGTATCCCCCGCACGAAAGTGGCACAGGTTTGCGTCGAGGCGCTCTTTCAAGACGAGGCACGTAATAAGATTGTAGAAGTGATTGCCCGTCCAGAAGCGAGCGATCGCAGTTGGCAAGAACTATTCGCCAATGTTGCCTAATCCAACCGTAGAGACGTTCCATGCAGCGTCTCTACCGTCTATGGGAGCGAATTTTAAGCCTTATGTTATGAAACGTCTAATTAAATGGATTAATATCCTTATTTTAATGATCCTATTCCTCGAACTGCGTGAAGCATATCAACGAGGGGAATGGAGTTTTAATAATTCCAGAGGTGAAAAGGGGACTCAACCGTTAGTCATGCGAGGCGGTGATCCTTATATTCGGGCGCTGATGCGAACAATTTCCGCAAGTGAGGCAAATGTGTCTCAACCTTATTCGGTCTTGTATGGAGGAGAACATGTCTGGGATTTGACCGATCATCCTAACCGCTGTGTGCCGATTGTCGCAGGTCCCAATGTGGGTAATTGTACCACCGCCGCCGGACGATATCAGTTTATTAACACAACTTGGTATAACAAAGCCAGACGTTATCATCCTCAGCCTTGGCAACTATTTTGGTGGAGTAACTATAGCTTTGAGCCACAATATCAGGATGCGGTCGTTTATGCTTGGCTGAGTGATCCGCAAGCGTGGGGAATGGATATTTCCCAACAATTGCGCCAAGGTAAAGTGGATACAGTATTGCGGCGATTGTCGGGAACCTGGACAAGTCTGGGTTATGGTATTGAAACGAATTCAATGTCTCGATATTTACCGGGGATTTATCAGCGAATTCTTCAGGAAGAATTACAACAAAGCTGAACAAAAGCAAAGGATAAATGTTAAATTTATAAATCATAAGTCAATTGTAGGGGCGGGTTTAGTCACAATTGTAGGGGCGGGTTTAGGAACTACAGTCAGCTATTGGTGAAATAACTGAACAACAAAACCCGCCCTAGCTCACTTCTGCAAACAGTCAGCTATTGGTGAAATAACTGAACAACAAAACCCGCCCTAGCTCACCGATAAGTGTTATAGCAACCGCCATGGCTGTTAGGACACATCATTTATGTAGAGACGTTGCATGCAACGTCTCTACAATGGTGCCGAACGTCCTAATCGATATGTCTATTGCTATATATGATTTTCTTCTGCAATCTGTCTTCTAAGCTGTTATGCATTTAAATTGGGTATTAGTAGCGAGCAAGATGCTCGCACTACATACAAGGATTTTGCCATTATTGACATTAAAGTTTAAATGCCGAATAGCTTAGCTTATGCCTTGTTTTTCTGTAAGTATTCAACCGAAGTTAAAATAAAATGCCGAATCAATCACAGGAACAAATCCGCGCCCACGTTTTCATTTCTGGACAAGTTCAAGGCGTTGGCTATCGTCTTTCAACCGTCAGTGAAGCCCGTCGATGGGGTGTAAATGGTTGGGTGCGAAATTTGTCCGATGGTCGAGTGGAAGCGGTATTTGAAGGAAATAAATCAGGAGTTGAGGAAATGATTAATTGGTGTCATCAGGGTCCTTCTGCTGCTGTGGTGAAAGATGTGGCGGTGGAGTATGAGAAACCGGAAGGTTTGAGCGGATTTGAGACAAGGCGGTGACTGTTCGTTGTTTGGAAAATAGAGATCATATTGTATTGTAGGGGCGCAAGGCTTGCGCCCTTTTCCATGTTCCTCACCCGCTTTGGAAATGCTATATTAATTCCAGCGATTTTGACAATAATTGAGAATCTCACTAGGCGTATCGAGTTGGCTGGTTAAATTCCCAGTGCGGATAAACAGACATTCTTTGGTTTGACCGCTTTTAGCATCTTTGAGTTTAACATAGACGGGACGCGGGGAGGGGTCAAGGCTAATCCGACAAACGTCTTTACCCTCGATTTCGTGGAAAGTGATATGAATGTAGGGGGCGATGTCTTTACCCAGTTCTTTTAATAATAAGTCGTTGGTTAAAAAGAGTTCATAGCCATCACGGTTTTTCTTTTTTACGGTTTGGTAGTCGTGGTTTAAGCCGATGACTTCGCCTTCATCGTTGACGCCGATTAATAATGTCCCCCCGTGATGGGTGTTTAAGAAAGCTGCAACAGTTTTCAGGATAACCTGTTCCATCGCCTTATTTTTCTTATTTTCCCGCATATCCCAACGGGCGGAAGATTTGAATTCTAATTCGGTGCTTTCGCCTTGGTTGATGAGGTCAATAATTTCTGCGTCACCAGTTAGGGGGGTAAAGGTTTTGTAGGCGTCTAGGGCGGCTTGTTTGGTTTCTTCGGGAACGATGGGAAAGGTGCTGAGAATGTGTTTAAATTCGGCTTCGGTTAAGTTGTAGAGGTGGGCAATCATACCATCGAGTTCGGCGCGAAGTTTGGCGCGTTCAGTTTCGTCGGTGACGCCGTTTTTATGGGAACCGAGTCCGACTTCTTGGGCTAAATCATCGAATTCTGGAGTGGTGCAGATGAGTTTGGCGGCGCGTTC
>CAKZMA010000126.1 GCA_937127375.1 uncultured Coleofasciculus sp.
GTTCATTGTTGATTGTTCATTGTTGATTGTTCATGGTTCATTGAAACAATTCTTCTCTCCCCTATCTCCCCCCTCTGCCTCTCTGCCTCTCTGCCCCTCTGCCCCTCTGCCCCTCTGCCTCTCTACCCCTCTGCCCCTCCGCTCCCCTGCCCAATCCCAAGCAAGGTCTATCCCCTCTATAAATATCTCTTCAGACTACTCTGTAGCCGCCTGTAACCCTTTTGTGTTAAAATTTTCGAGTGTTTTGCCATTTTAAAGCATATAAACCGCTGAAAGCGTTTACTGGAGAATCCCTGATATGACAAGTAGTTACAGTGCCGATCAGATTCAAGTCTTAGAAGGTCTCGAAGCGGTACGCAGACGTCCGGGAATGTACATCGGAACTACCGGTCCACGGGGACTCCATCATCTAGTTTACGAGGTTGTAGACAATTCGATCGATGAGGCGCTGGCTGGCTATTGTACTCATATCGAAGTTGACTTCAACGCCGATGGTTCCGTTAGCGTTACCGACGATGGACGGGGTATTCCCACCGATACTCATTCTAAGACCGGCAAATCAGCATTGGAAACCGTAATGACGGTGCTGCACGCGGGCGGTAAGTTTGGCGGCGGTGGTTATAAAGTGTCGGGCGGATTGCACGGGGTTGGGGTTTCTGTCGTCAACGCCCTGTCAGAATGGGTAGACGTTACGGTTTGGCGAGAGAAACAGGTTCATACCCAGCGCTACGAACGCGGTATTGCCATGGGTGATTTGGCGGTTAAACCCAGTAAAGAAAACCGCACGGGAACCTCGGTGACGTTCAAACCCGACACGCAAATCTTTACCAATAGCATCGAGTTTGACTACAGTACGGTAGCAGGGCGACTGCGAGAACTCGCCTATTTGAATGGCGGCGTCAGGATTACGTTTACCGATCACCGCGTCTCTCCAGAACACAGCGACAGCTACCATTATGAGGGGGGTATCCAGGAATATGTGGCATACATGAATCGGCAGAAGGAACCCCTGCACCAAGAAATTATTTATGTTCAGGGTGAACGGAATAATGTGCAAGTGGAAGTGGCGCTGCAGTGGTGTGTGGATGCTTACAGTGATAACTTGTTGGGATTTGCCAACAATATCCGCACAATTGACGGTGGAACTCACCTAGAGGGATTAAAGACTGTTCTGACTCGGACATTAAACGCGATCGCACGGAAGCGGAATAAACTAAAAGAGAGTGAGTCTAACCTCGGCGGCGAGAATGTTCGCGAAGGATTAACTGGCGTCATTTCCGTCAAAGTCCCTGAACCAGAATTTGAAGGACAAACTAAAACCAAACTGGGGAATACCGAAGTCCGAGGTATCGTGGATTCCTTGGTGGGTGAAGTATTGACAGAGTATTTGGAATTTCGTCCCCAAGTCGCTGATTCTGTCTTAGAGAAAGCGATTCAAGCCTTTAAAGCCGCCGAAGCCGCACGTCGGGCGCGGGAGTTGGTACGGCGGAAGTCTGTCTTGGAGTCGTCTCCCCTACCGGGTAAGTTAGCCGATTGTAGTTCCAGAGATCCCGCAGAATCCGAAATCTTCATCGTTGAGGGGGATAGTGCAGGCGGTTGTTTTGATGGCGATACGCTGGTGGCTTTAGCCGATGGGCGTTCTCTCAGCTTCAAAGAAATTGTGGCGGAACAAGCGAAGGGGAAAGAGCATTTTTGCTACACGATTCGCCATGATGGAAAAATTGGGTTAGAACGGATTATCCACCCTCGGATCACAAAGGCGAATGCCCAAGTGATTCAGGTGACACTGGATAATGGAGAAACGCTGATTTGTACACCCGATCATCCCTTTATGGTACGAGATGGTAGCTATAAAGCCGCCGCCTTATTAACGCCAGAGGATTTCCTGATGTCCCTGAATGCCAAGCTATCAGAACGAAGCCGAGGGCAGAGGGTAGCAGAGATTGATGCGGCTGGCTTGGACACCCGCTTATCTGAAGTGGCGTTTTCTCGTGATGTCCAAGCCAGTGCAGTATATCCAACTGTAAGCGCGGTAGGGGCGCAAGGCTTGCGCCCTCCTCACCCTGAACAATCAAGCCAAGAATCATCAGTGGCTCTCCTGGTACGCGAGGAGTCTCCCTCTGTGAAAGACAATCATCGGGTTGTTGCTATCGAACGCCTAGAAAAACGGGTAGATGTTTACGATATTGAAGTTCCCCATACCCATAACTTTGCCCTAGCCAGTGGCGTTTTTGTTCACAATAGTGCCAAACAAGGACGCGATCGCCAATTTCAAGCGATTCTACCGCTACGGGGTAAAATCCTCAATATCGAGAAAACTGATGATGCCAAAATTTACAAGAATACAGAAATTCAATCCCTGATTACCGCCCTGGGTTTGGGTATCAAAGGTGAGGAGTTTGACCCCTCGAATCTGCGCTACCACCGTGTCGTAATTATGACGGATGCTGATGTCGATGGCGCCCATATCCGCACGCTGTTACTGACATTTTTCTACCGCTATCAACGGGCATTAGTGGATCAGGGATATATCCATATTGCCTGTCCGCCATTGTATAAAGTAGAACGCGGACGGAATCATTACTACTGTTATAGCGATCGCGAACTCACGAACCTGGTTCAAAATGAGTTCCCCGCTAACGCCAATTACACGATCCAACGGTTTAAAGGGTTGGGTGAAATGATGCCAGTACAACTCTGGGATACCACCATGAATCCGGAAACGCGGACGATGAAGCGGGTGGAGATCGAAGATGCGGCTGAAGCCGATCGCATCTTTACCGTTCTCATGGGCGATCGGGTTGCACCTCGCCGGGAGTTCATAGAAACCTATGGTGCCAGACTGGATTTGACCGATCTGGATATCTAAATTCCTGGGTAGCAAGGTAAAGTCTATCCAACTAAGATCCCCGACTTCTTTAAGAAGTCGGGGATCTGTGTACCTAATTTTTACAACTGGCTTGAAAAAAAGTGAAACACCCTGATAATCAAACCCATTAATCAATTCAGATTATTAGTTGGCATTCTTTTGTTTTTTGGACTGTTGGCGTTTAAAGAACGCGCCGAATCCTAACGCCATACCGGAACCCAGAATCGTTAGCGGTTCGGGAACAGCTTCCGGATCAGGCAAATCATCTCCTTCAAATACTACCGAACTGTCTCCATTATTCGGAGCAACAATATGGTATTCTCCACTTCCGGTAATGGATCGGGCAATCATTTGCCCATTAATATGACCATTCGAGAACTCATTGTACTCAGCCAACGGAGCTAAAACGCTGCCTTGCCAAGAAAAACCTGTGGAGTTTAGCTG
>CAKZMA010000127.1 GCA_937127375.1 uncultured Coleofasciculus sp.
CAAGGTTGCCAAACCCCTTCCAGGTTATTCAAGGTTGCCAAACCCCTTCCAGGTTATTCAAGGTTGCCAAACCCCTTCCAGGTTGCTTCCAGGTTCCCAAATCCCTTCCAGGTTCCCAAATCCCTTCCAAGATAGCTTATGAACAAATGGGTGATTGGCTTTGCGATCGCGACCACAATCAATACCCTGCTAGGATTACCCAGGGCGTTCGCTCAAACGGTCAACTTAGGGGTGGTGAAAAGTCCGGATAATCAAGCAAATTGGTCAGATATTACCGATCGCTTGCAGTCAACGGGTGTGGATTACTGCGTGGTTGACTTGAGCCAGGTAAATCAACGTTCTGATCTAGGCAATACCCAACTCCTATTTTTACCGAATATTGAACGCCTAGAACCCGAACACCTGGCGACTCTGCAAGAGTGGATGCGTCAAGGCGGACGGGTCATTGTCAGTGGTTCTGTGGGTATTTTATCTCAACCTGAGGTGCGGAATCGTTTGCGATCGCTCTTAGGTGCCTACTGGGGATTTGGTTTGACTCAGCCGTCTCGATTGGAACGATTATCGATTTCTTCCCCAAGCTGGATACCCAATGCGGGATTAGTGGGAGAGGTGCAAGGGGGTGTGGTGATTCCCGCCAGTTTGGATGCTCAAACGGTGGCTGTGTGGAATCAACCGGAAAGTCCCCCGGCTGTGGTGACGACGGATCAATCGATTTTTTTCGGCTGGCGCTGGGGAGTGGATGGAGAAGACGCCGCCCAGATGGATGTAGTTTGGCTGCAAGCTGCACTGAGTCATTATGATATTACGCCGACGCCTGGAAAGATGCCGAATTCATCCCCACCAAATTGTGGTCAACATCAATCCTTGGCGAGGACTTTTGTACCCGCAATCAAACCGGAGCAAAAACGCCAAGATACCCGCAGCGCAACTAATCCGACTCCTGTTCCCAGCGAAGGCGATCGCTTAGTGCTTCCCGCCCAAACTCCAGCGAACAATTGGGGTACTCTCACTCCCAATGAAGTGACGGCGATGAGTCGGGAGTTGGAAAACTTAATTGGTCGGGTGGAAAGTACATTATTAAGGGCTAATGCTCATAACAGTGAGGTTGGCTTGCTCACTCAAGAGAGCGTTGAGTCCTTAGCGGGGATGAGTGCCAAGGAATCGGAACATGGAAATCAACGGCATTCCCATCCAAATCCAAGCACGGTTTCGGCGTTGGCGCAAGCGAGAATCGGCTTAGAAAATTTTCGGGGTGCAGTTGAGCAAGAGGACTATACGGCGGCGCGACAACAGTGGATTAATGCCCGACGGCTTCTCTGGGATAATTATCCGATGGAGCGTCAACTTGCCCAACCGGAAATTCGGGCAATTTGGTTAGATCGGGGGACAATTGTCAAGGCAAAGCGTAAACAGGATTTAGTTCAACTCTTCGATAACCTGGCAAAGGCGGGATTTAATACCGTTTTCTTTGAAACCGTTAATGCCAGTTATCCAATTTACCCGAGTCAGGTGGCACCAGAGCAAAACCCTCTGGTACACGGCTGGGACCCTCTAGAAGCCGCCGTGGAGTTGGCGCATGAACGGGGGATGGAGTTACATGCTTGGGTGTGGATTTTTGCGGCGGCGAATCAGCGTCACAATGCTCTATTAAATCAGCCGTTGGATTATCCGGGTCCAGTTTTATCGGCGCATCCAGATTGGGCGATTTTTGATAAGCAAGGACGCTTGTTTGCTCCGAATACGAGAAAGGCATTTTTTGATCCCGCGAACCCGGAAGTGCGGGAGTATTTAATGGCGCTGCTGGAGGAAATTGCCAACCGCTATGACGTGGATGGGATTCAACTGGATTATATTCGCTATCCGTTTCAAGATCCGCGCGTGAATCAAACGTATGGGTATGGGGTGGCGGCGCGTCAGCAATTTAAGGAACGAACCGGGGTTGATCCGATTGAGGTGTATCCTCGCGATCGCACCTTATGGCAACAATGGACAGAGTTTCGTATCCGCCAAGTGGACAGCTTTGTCGCATCAGTATCAGCGCGTCTGTTGTCGCAACGTCCAGATTTGATTCTCTCGGCTGCCGTCTTTCCCCTCCCCCCGGCGGAACGTCAGCAACGGTTGCAGCAAAACTGGGAAGAATGGGCGCTTCAGGGGTATATTGATCTGGTTGTACCGATGACTTATGCCTTGGATACCGAAGGGTTGCACAGTCTTACCCAACCGTTACTCACCGAATCGACACTCAACCAAGCCTTACTAATTCCAGGGATTCGTTTGTTGAATTTACCCGATGTTGTAGCAGTTGACCAAATCCAACTGCTGCGGGATTTACCCACCGGAGGGTATGCTGTGTTTGCGGTTGAGAATCTTAACCAGAATTTACATCGCATTTTCCAACAGACTCAAGGTCAACCGGAGTCTACCTCAACCGAGCCAATTCCTTACCGTAAGCCATTCCAAGTCGCCATGGATCGATTTGTGGCGCTGCAACGGGAGTGGAACTTTTTGGTCACGAATGACCAACTCGCCATTCATCAAGACGCCTTTACTGAATGGGTGGCTCAAACAGAAAAGCTAAATCAGGCGCTCAATCAACTGGCTCTGGAACCCTCACCGCAGCTTATGCAAGCCGCCCAAGCCGCCCTCGCCGCGTTCCGAGCTCAATTCCCCCAATGGATGCAGCAGCAAGGGATGAGCCACCCTTATCAAGTTCAGGTGTGGGATAATCGGCTGGCAACAATTGAACGGCTATTGAACTATGGTGAACGAACCACTTTACCGGAAAATTCGTCAGATGCGATTAAACGTTAATAACTGAAACTAATTGCCGACATTTGGCTTGAGAGCATGGTAGTTTGTGTAAGGTAAACTATTTTGGGCAGCTAAGGCTCTCCCCATGGGTCTAGCAAGAATTAGCATTCAGAATAGTTGTCTACCCTATCAGTCTCAACTGGGGACACAGATTTGATTGTTCCCCGACATCAGATCTGGGTAAGATTCCCGATCAAGTCGTTTGCCCAAAGGACATATTAGTTGAGATAACGGTAAGGGGTTAGGAGATACTCCCAACAATAGGTTGATGGTTCACGCAGTACTTGCTCGTTTACAGTCGAGTTTTTACCTTGATGAAGTGGTATTTACAGCTTAATCTTTTTGTAAGTTTGCTTTCAGTTCTGACGGGAATTGGTATAGCAACCATTGCGTTTGGTGAAACACCATCCAAGTTCACTGACCCAACCTCAAAGAGGGTAATGGGTCGTCAAGTCCTGAGTCTGGAAACGTCCAAGATGGGCAGGGTGAAGGGTCAATCGGTCAAGTCTCCCGCTTCACGCCTGAAACCGACTCCGTCTGCGGCGACTAAGCCTCAGTCGTTGAATGTTAAACCAACACCGTCTAGATCAACATCCCGAAAGCCCACGAATCTCAAACCCCAAGCGGTCAAACCCCAACCGCTCCAACCTGCCCGTTTGCCGATCGCAACGCTTCATGATTCTGGTGTACATAGGTCTCCTCGTTTAGAACGCTCAAGTATTGTTTTACATCATATAAATAGGCTAGATAGGCTGCGGGCGATTCTCTTTGATCCGATTGTTGTACCTGGAGATATCCTCAATCCTACCCCGCCTGATCCCACTGTCTTTCCAAGGGTCAACGTTTCTCCATTCCGTCACCGGGGGGCTAATCTTCCGGGTGGGAGGGTAGATGTTGCCTACCCTAATCATCCCGAAACCCCTGTGATTAAGCAGGTTCCTGGTCATTGGGACAACCATCAACTGTCTAGTCTTTCTCTGGATAATTCTCTCAATGCCAATTCCTCAGAGGTAGAGTCAAAACCTGGGGATGGAGAGAAGGCGAGGATACAGGTTCTGGATACGAGTAACTTAGAGAGTCACTCTTCACGTCATTCTGAATCAACGCCAGATGACCGCCCGGTTCGGGGAACTCAAATTCATCCCACTCGCTTAACAGCGGAAAATCGACAGGCGGCAAGTTTAGCCCCGTCTCAGATTCACCCGGCGCGTCTCCAACCGGAAAATCGGCAAGCCAGGAGTCTGCGGGGTTCCCCCATTCAGTCTGTAATCGGGCAGGTGGAACGATTGCCAGCAACTCCACCAGAAACGGTTAACCCTCGGCAACGCCCACAACACTCATCCATTACAGTAGAGGAACCTCACTCCACTTCCAGGATTAATGTCGTTGAGCAACCTTTATCCTCCCCGAACCGGAATCAGTCGCCAATCGTTGCCAGTAGCCATGACATTCGTTTGATCTCGGCGAACACCAAACAGAATGAGGACACCTCGCCGGAAGAGAGGCAGATTCAAGTCCAAGAGATTAATGTCACCGGGAGTACGATTTTTGGCGAGGCTGAATTTAACCCGATTATTGAACCAGTGGAAGGAAATACCGTCACTCTCGAAGAACTTAGAAGTGTAGCGGATACGATTTCTCAACTGTATCTAGAACAAGGCTACATTACCTCTAGGGCGGTTCTGGTCGAAGAAACCCTGGATACAGGTGTGGTGGAAATTCGGGTGATTGAAGGGAGTCTGGAAGCCATCCAGGTGGAAGGAAGCAGACGGCTGAATCCCAGTTACGTGCGATCGCGTATTCGATTGGGGGCAGATACACCCCTGAATACAGGTGCGTTAGAAGACCAATTGCGCTTGTTACGAGTTAATCCGTTATTTGAAAATGTGGAAGCCTCGTTGAGGGCGGGAACTGGATTGGGACAAAGTATTCTGGTGGTGCGGATATCGGAAGCCGATCCCTTTGAAGGAAGTGTTGGGATTGATAACTATTCCCCTCCCAGTGTGGGGGCTGAACGTTTCACGACGAATGCTCGTTATCTCAATCTAACCGGGATTGGGGATGAAATTTCGGCACAATACAACCGGACAACGGCTGGGGGTGCCCATACCTGGGATTTTAATTATCGTGCGCCAATCAATGCGATGAATGGTACGGTGCAACTGCGAGCCTCGTTTAATGAAAATGAAGTCATTCAAGAAGATTTGCAGGAACTCGATATCCAAGGAGAATCCGAACTCTATGAAATTAATTATCGCCAACCCTTAATCCGCACACCACGTCGAGAATTGGCTTTATCCTTAGGATTTACCCATCAAGACGGTCAGACTTTTACCTTTGCTGGACCAACACCGTTTGGGTTTGGACCCGATGAAGATGGAGTTAGTCGCACCAGTGTATTTAAGTTTGGGCAAGAATACACCCTACGTCAAACATCTGGGGCGTGGGCATTCCGTTCCCTATTTAGTTTTGGGACAGGCTTGTTTGATGCTACAGAAAACTCGGATGTTGATGAGGATTTTCCCGATGGTCAATTTGTCAGTTGGTTGGCTCAAATCCAACGGGTACAAATTATCAATCCGGATAACTTTTTAATTATTCAAGCGGATCTCCAGTTAGGCTTTGATAGTTTATTACCAGCCCAACAATTTGTCATTGGTGGCGGTCAATCAGTCCGAGGATATCGGCAAAATGTCCGGGCGGGAGACAATGGATTTCGTATTTCTGTAGAAGATCGGATTACCTTAGAACGGGATGAATCGGGTATTGCGACTTTTGTTTTAGCGCCGTTTTTCGATGTCGGTTATGTTTGGAATCGAGGCACAAATCCGAATGAATTAGTAGACCAGACCTTTATTGCTGGGTTGGGTTTAGGGATATTATGGGAACCCTTACCCAATTTAAACCTGCGGCTGGATTATGGGTTACCTTTGGTTGATTTAGATGATCGCGGAGAAAATGCTCAGGATGATGGATTTTATTTTAGTGTGAATTACAATTTCTAGGGTAAGTTCATTATGCCTAAAGCTCCTATCATTGAACCCGGAAAGTCCTACACTTTCCGTAATTATTTCGAGATGACCTATGAGCCAGATGATATCTTAGCTGAATTTGGCTTTTCTCTCCAACGCATCAGTCTTGACTTACCCCTGTCTAATACGAACTTCGACCAATTAACTGAACTTAAGAATAGCATTCAGCGCCGCTTACCCTATGTTAGCCTTACCAGTGAAGCCGCTCGTCGAGAAATCCTGATTGCGCCCGTTGTTTTAGCGCTCATCGACTACACCCAAGCTCAACTCAGAATTGAGTATTCGATTAACGTCTCCGATCAACTCAAAGGCTCTCTCGACTACTACCTCCATACTCAGTATCATCTTCTAGTCATTGAAGCCAAAAATGCTGACCTCGCCAGAGGGTTTACTCAACTGGCTGTTGAACTCATCGCCCTTGATCAATGGACAACTTCAGACGAACCATTACTTTATGGTGCTGTCTCAACCGGAGATGTCTGGCAATTTGGGGTACTGAATCGTGAGCAAAAAAAAGTTCAACAAGACATCAACCTTTATCGGTTACCTGCTGATCTTAATGACATATTTAGTCATCTCGTTGCTATCTTAAATGCCCCATTCCCTACTTGAGGGTGTAATACGTAATGATTACGAACATTCTCACCATGAGATTACTCAAGATTCGTCAGTTTCATCAACAACAAACCAATCTTCATCCAGGGCTTGTTCTAAGGAAATATGAGCATCCTTTGGCAGTGAAAACAGCTTAGAAACCGACTTAATCGCCACAGGATATGCTTTTGCATACATCGCTTCTAGTTCAGGTTTTAAGCTGGGACTGTCTTCTAAACGCTGTTGAATTTGAGCGCGAAAATTGACAATTTCAGCAGCCCAATGATTTGCCGAATACTCTTTCTCGGCTTCCCAATACGATAATTTAAGCAGATGTTCTAATAAACGGGTTAAAAGACTTAATACAGCTCGTCTCTCACTTTTACCCATACTTTCTAATTCTTCTATCAAATTATTCCAATCAACCTGATTAAAATTACGTTCTCGTAATTGGTTGATCGTTTCTTGAATCCATTGATAATAGTCTGTTTTATATCGCGTTTTTGACATAGTATGCTTCTCCTATCAGTTTATCTAGGGTCTGCTGAATATAGCAGTAGACATATCGATTAGGACTTTCCGAACTGTTTTAGAGACGTTCCGCCAGAACTTATGCCGGAGAGATCCCCGACTTCTTCAAGAAGTCGGGGATCTGATTAATCTCGCGATAAATTGGCGTCAATAGATGCAATCGGTTGGGTGTGAGATTGAACCTGCATCACCTCAGAGTGCAGCATGGGCGTATTCGTCACTGAATTATTGGCGAGGGTAAATAGGGGATTCGACAAAATTCCCGCCAGAGAGGTGACAATTACAGAAAGGACTAAACCCACTTGTAAAGGACGCATTCCGGGTAAATTCCAGCGGATTTCCGGATAATTTTTCACCGCGTCGGACATTTCTTGAGGTTCTTTAACCACCATCATTTTGAGTACACGGATGTAGTAGTAAATGGAAACCACAGTGGCGATTAGAGCGAGCAAAACTAAGCCATACAATCCGGCTTGCCAACCTGCCCAAAACAGGTAAATTTTACCGAAGAATCCCGCAAAAGGAGGAATTCCGCCTAACGACAGTAAACAAATACTGAGTCCCAATGTCAGCAGGGGATCTTTCTGATATAATCCCGCATATTCACTGATTTGATCCGTACCGGTTCGCAGGGTAAACAGAATCACACAAGCAAAACCGCCTAGGTTCATAAACAAATAAACCAGGAGATAGAAAATCATACTGGCGTAGCCTGCATCGGTTCCCGCAATTAAACCAATCATCACAAAGCCAGCTTGGGCAATGGATGAATAGGCAAGCAGGCGTTTCATGCTGGTTTGGGTGAGGGCTACCACATTCCCCAACACCAGACTTAAGATAGCCAGGGCGGTGAAGACAAAGTGCCATTGTTCGCTAACCAGGGGAAACGCAGTTACCAGTAAGCGGATGGCGAGGGCGAAGCCTGCGGCTTTAGAACCAATCGATAAGAAGGCGACAACCGGAGTGGGGGAACCTTCGTATACGTCAGGAGTCCACTGGTGGAAGGGCACCGCTGAAATTTTAAAGGCAATTCCCGCGATCGCAAACACCAAAGCGATTAAAATACCCAAGGATGGAGTTGATTCTAAACTCGCAATCCCGGTGGCGATTTCATTTAAGGTGGTTTCGCCGCCAGATAAGCCGTACAGCAACGACACGCCATAGAGAAAAACCGCCGAACTCGACGCCCCAATCAGCAGGTATTTCAGCGCCGCTTCATTGGAACGGGGATCACGCTTCATGTATCCCGTTAACAAGTACGACGAGATACTTAGGGTTTCCAGGGAAATAAAGATGGTAACCAGTTCATTCGCACCACTGAGGCACATCGCCCCCAAGGTAGCGGTGAGTAAAATGCCGATAAACTCAGCTAACGAGGTGCCAGACTGCTGCACATAGCGAATCGACAGCAAAATCGTTACCGCCGTCGATAGGGCGATGATGCCGCGAAAGGCGATACTCATGGCATCCCCATTAAACCCGCCAAAGAAAGCTAGGGGTTGGGCAACATCCCATCGATAGTACAAGGCGACTATGGAAACCAGTAGTCCGCCAATGGCGACGTAAGGCAGGGTATTAGCAGAACGTTTACCTGCAATCAGATCAATTCCTAAAACCAGTAACAGGGTAATCACGACGATTCCCTCTGGCAAAATTATCCCAGCATTAAGCTGGGCAGCAAGAGTAGCAAAATCCATTATGGTCTATGCTTAGGGTCGTATCCAGAGAGTAACGTTCTTATCATATCGGTGATTGGCGCTGATTGTAGAGAC
>CAKZMA010000128.1 GCA_937127375.1 uncultured Coleofasciculus sp.
CTAAAATCTCTATCAGAGGATGAAACTCTCAACCATCTGCTGAACACATTTAGCGAAGTCAGTGGCAAACAGCTAGCCAATCCATTTGACTGGTTGGGTAATCGCCCCTTACTTCCCTATCACTATACTATTGCTGGACACAGTGGGTCAATTCATGGTGACTTGAACCTGCAAAATATCCTCTTTGCTGGGGAGAAAGAGCAAGTTGGGTGGTTAATCGACTTTGAGCGATCGCAAAAACAGGGTATGGTTGCTTTTGATTTAGCCAAGCTTGAGGTTCAAATCTGGAATCACCACCTTACTCCCTGTTTAACCCAGTTAGCGACTACCTTGGAATCTCCGGATACCTCGAAACCACAGATATGTTACCATCTGCTGGATTTAGCACTCAAGGCAACGGATTTTGAAGACTATAGTGCTGAACTATTCCAAACTCAGTTAAAATTGAATGATTTACTGTTATCAGCTTCTGATTTACTACTTATTCCTATTGCCAACACTATCAAATTAATTGCTTGTATACGGGGTTTTGCGATGAAACAATGTCAATTAACACCTATAGAATTGAGTTGGGCAAGGGCGGTGTATTGCTTAAATTCAGCCAAATATCCCAACCTTAGTTCTTGGTATTGTATTTTGGCTTTTTTAGCCTCAGCTTGGCATTTAGATGCTGTTCACCCAGAACTCAATTGTGAATATTATTCTTTTGACAGGATTAAACAATGTCCAAAAGCCTCAACTCATAAGCAGCAAATCGATGGTTTTCTTGTTAAATTAGAACGGCATCATGAATCACTTAATTATCGTTAATGTTTGGTGATATTAATCAAAATATTATGGCAAATAGTTAATATAAAAAAGTATAGTGTTTCAGATAATATATAGAGATTTAGACGGCTAATTAGTCGTGTTAGAAAAAAATGATATCTCTTAATCACTTAACCTACCAGATGTCAAAGTCACAGCTTTCTGACTCCTTGCAGTCTAGTTGGACATCAAACGCTTCAGAACGCTGGGATTTTGCTTCAACAGAATGTGTTGCCGATATTACCCCTATTATTGGTCATTTGTGGCTACAAGTTGCTGCCAATAACTGCCAGACAAGATTGGCGATCAAGCTTGCAAATAAAGGAAATCGCTGCGGTGTCGTAGATATATTACAAACAGGTGGTTGGTCTTTTCCCACCAATCCTCAAGCCATTTTACAGCAAGCTAGAGCTAGTCGGGGAGTAATTTCTCAAATCAATGAAGAGTTAGCCCTCGTCAATACTATCTTAAGAGAAAACTATCAAGACACAAACCTTCTGCATAATATTATATTCACGTATGCCTCCATTCTCTCTCAGCAAATTTCCATCGGTTGCACCCATAGCATTGTTGATGTAAAACTTGGAAAAAGAACCAATGTCATTGCGCCTTGGATGACTGATGTTCAGCTTAAACAAATCAGCAAAAATTTTAGTGAAGATTGCAAACAAAAACTGGTGATTTATAAATCGGAATGGTTAGAAGCATTTCAAGCAATTTTAGTAGAAGCGGGTGCGGCTAAGCCAGAGAATCTGATGATTAAAAATAATCCATGGATAGTTCAAAATTGCCAAGGCGAACTGGCCGATTTAGTTCAAGTGCGCTGGTTACTGACGAATGGGAGTATGCCTCAATGTCGCGCCATTGGCAGACAGTTAATTTTGCTCCACATCAATGAGTTGATTTCTGGCAATGATAACCTATTGACTGGTAATAATAATGAATATCAAAAACTATATTGCCAAATACTACCCCGTATTTGTGGGGCAAATGCCAACTGGAATGACCTACAAACGCAATGGAATCGTTTCCAGAATAGATTGCCAAAAGTCAGTGATTTTATCGTAAGACAATACTTGAAGAATGACAGATATGAGGAATTGGAAAAAAGTTACGGTGATCCGGGAAATGATCTAAACATAATATCGTTTGGCTTGTTCCCTTATCATTTAGCAGATCAAGAGACGACCGTCCTTATTAAAGAAATGAATGCTTCCTATTTGGATAAATTATTTGAATGGCTTTGTCGTGGTAACACTTATGACCCGGAAGTGGGAATCTGGCTGCATAAACTGCCTGGAGAAGAAGTACAAGCATTAATAAGACAGGAGCAAAATACTCAATCGGAGAAGTTGCGGAACTTCAAAAAACTAGCAAGTATTGACCAGTGGCAAGAGCCTGTGATATCGATTTTCTATCGACCTAGCATTTGTTCAGAGTCTGAGGTAATGGCTAAAGTTAGGCAATTTTTGTGCCAGGGAGTTAATATATAAAAAACAACTTTATTCTCATGGCTATTGTCTGTTAGCGGGTTAATCAACTTCTTATTCATAATTTATCTATTAGGAGAGCTATATGAGTGACCAATTCTTTAGCGATCGCCCAACTGTAGAACTGCTAAAGCGGCTAACACCGGGTTCTTTGAAGCAAGAGTTACCAAAAGCCGTGCGCTTGTGGGTATTGTTGCGTTGTTTGTATGGTGATTTGAAAGATAAATATATCTTAAGTGACCCTTTCACCTATCCAGATTGGCGGGATAATTTCTTTACGACAAACCATCCTAAAGGAGAAATAAAACCACCTGTCCATGATCCCAACTGTCCCTGTGTCTTAACAATGGCATACTGGTTATTCGATTCAGAGACAGGACTGTTAGAAGAGGAGTGGAGGCAGTCTCTAGAGCAGCA
>CAKZMA010000129.1 GCA_937127375.1 uncultured Coleofasciculus sp.
AACCTCGAAGGTTCCAGAAGTCAGCAGGTTTACCATAGTACTCCAGAAACTTACGGGTATCAGCTTCCAAAATATCTGCCACCCACTCACGAGTCTTTTGGTTCCACTGTGGTCGTCCCTCGAATTTTCTTAAGAACAAGCGTTCTTTTAGGGGGTTACGTACAGATTCAGGAATCAGCTTCACCGCCTTACGGAATATTGAGTATGAGCGTAAGCGAGAAAGGGTATTTCTGGCAACAGGTTTGCCACTGGTAGTACCCATATGCAGATTAGAGTTCGCCAATGGTACATCGGAGTCGACATCAAGGAACTCGAAGAAGCGCCGCATGACTGCATCCGGATTCGCTGTAAAATCTTCGTAGAAGATGATGTGAATACGCTCATCGGGAAAATGAGGTCTATAAGCATTGATCTGCTGCCAATAGTTGGACGCATCTACAAGCCAGTGTCGATTGACCCGTACTGCTGTATTAAAATCATAGTGCGCTCCTTCCCTACCGTTAGCTCGCTTCTGGAGCCAGAAAGACTCAATTCTAGTAATAGGATCGCGTACTAAGTAGATTAGTTTCAAATCAGGAGCATAAGATACTATACGGGAAACGGTTTCTGGGAAAACCTCCTTCATCGTGTAAGTGTTGCTGTTCTCGCCTCGCATCTTTTTATCACCTGCTTCATCATAGAGTGATTCATACCAATCAAATCCACGAGTGTAGACTTCATCTCTGGAGAAAAAATGTGGTTCTTTACAGGCAATGAGGCAGACATCAGGATGTTGTCTCTGTTGTCTCAGATGATTACAGATAGTAGTAGTCGCACACTTAGATGCTCCAATAATCATGTAGTTAGGTTTCATTTTCCTCTCCTAGTCTGACAATAGACAAAGCTACACAACCCTTCTTACCCATTAGTCGTCCCTGGTTCCCCTACCTCTCGACCCTCTTGCATGGTAACGAGGAGCGACTTAAGTGCCGCTCCCCAGCCTCTTGAATTATCATAAAATTGCTCTTGCAACGCTAGACAACCCTGTCGCTTTTGTTCATAAAACTCACGGTCATCACACAATTTTAGCAAGGCGTCACCATATCCTTTAATGTTATCGGGGGGGACTTCCACAACCCCGTCCCGCACATAGGACAACGCTGGGCAAACCGCTGAGGTGACGACAGGACGACCCGCTAAGACGCCTTCAACCACAACCTGGTTGAAACCTTCCACGAAATCAGTCTTTGTCGGTACGATAATAACATGTGCCTGGTTGAACATCTGGCGCATTAGGGATTTGTTGCAGTGACCATGACAGACAAAAGAAGAATCAATACCAGCTTCCTTGGCAGCCAGACGCAACGACTCTAGCGCTGACCCTTTGCCACATATATTCCAAATAATATCCTCTCTGCCTTCAGCAACAAAACGCTTAGCAATCTCCAGCAGGTCAAAAACCCCTTTATTGCTCTCGATTCGACCCGCAAACATTACCCGAAACGGCGAGTGGCTCTCATCCGGCTGCTCGATTTCAGCAAATTCATGGCGACGGTAGGTTGGTAAAAATTCTACTACTGGCTGATGCTGACCAGCGGTAATTTGTTTTACCTGTTCAGTAATATCATCCGATGCTACCAGGATAGCGGTACAGTCCTTAGCAAAGAAATTACGGCTCAGTCTTGACTTTAACCGCTCTGCTCTGCCTAGGGAACCGTATTTATGCCAAAAAAGGCAATGGAGTGATGGTATTACCCGTATTCCTAACCAAGGGAATAGGGATAAAGCAAACCAATTTGTTCCTCCATAGCCCACAACCACAACATTGGCTCTGAAGCGAACAGCAGAAGCGATTAACCCCAACTCGTACCTCAACTGACCCAAGTGATAGAGTAAACCTGATGCCCGACGCCAGGGGATTGGACGATGCTCAATCGTGAAGTTATCATCATCCAATAACTGCCGCTCCTGACTGGGGGCGATTACGTATGCTTGAGCCTGTAAAGCACGGCACACCTCATAAAACTGACTCGAATAGGTGATCGACACTTGCGATGGGTCATCCTCTCCTTCAACCCAATGGTGATAAGTGCCAATGACATCTCCTGGACCCGGTGCATATAAAACTCGTAGTGTCTTGGACATGAGTTTAGGCGTGCTAATACACGTTGCCATTTCAACAGCCAATTGCGACTTGGAGTCACTTAGCGCCACTAATCCTCCCACCAATCTGACAGGAGACTGTCGGCTAAAATGCTCTTAACTAACTCGATTCGCTCTGGCTCTAACTTCTTATACCATGCTGTCGCGATCGCGGTGGAACTTGATGCACTTTTGGCTATCTCCGCTTCGATGTCCTTTGTCCAGGGTAGATGACATTTCTCATAAACATGCTTCGCCACATCAATGGGATTAGCAACCAAGTCCTCGTAGACAAGCTGCACATAATTGGAACGTCCCTCACCCGCCGTGTGAATGGTTTCGCTAGCATAACGCCAATACCACAACTCCGATTCCTCGACAGACATGGCGTCTATATCGCCAAACCGTTCAGCCCACTCCGGTTCATATTTTATAATCCGCCTCAGGCGTTCCCGGTTATTCTGCTTAACCACCGTAATATCCTGATCCGCCCAATAGCGACGACTCATCGAATTCAAAAATCCGCCCGGATGTCGCACAATATGAATCACCAGAACAGTAGGACGATTGCGTAGAACCCAATCCGCCCAGGCTGGTGCCATGTTAATCTTTAAAACCGTCAACGCTTGCTTGAGGGCATCCGGGTGAGCAAACCACCAGGGGACTAACCATTCCGGTTGTCCTAAACCAGGAAACACAGGGGAAAGGAACTGACGTACCCGACGTTTACCCAGAATCAAACCACCGCCTAACTGACGCACAGGTTCATAGATATGGGACTTCCGACGAGTGCCAATTCGGTCGCGATCGCCCATACTTAAAGAAACTGAGGCAACCGCTTCGTCCCATCGTACTCCAAAATCCTCACCGAGAGGTTGTCGAACCACGGGTGAAGGCAGTTGAGCCAGAGCAGAGGTTTGTAGCTCATTGGGTTCATTGCGACAATACGTTTGAGGGCTAAGGTCAAGGATATCCAGTAACCAATTGGTTCCTGAGCGCCCTTGTCCTACGATTAGAATGTAGTCAGGCTGCATTGTGTTAATTTTCTATTTAAACGGTAAAAATTAATTCGGTTGACCATTTGAAATAACCCAACTACCAATCTTTTTTTGATAGAATAGGCTAACAATATCCTCAAAAACTAATGGAACGACTTTTGTCTGTTTGGCAGC
This sequence comes from uncultured Coleofasciculus sp., assembly GCA_937127375.1. Classification (GTDB taxonomy): domain Bacteria; phylum Cyanobacteriota; class Cyanobacteriia; order Cyanobacteriales; family Coleofasciculaceae; genus Coleofasciculus. The sequence continues at coordinate 3,294 of CAKZMA010000129.1, forward strand.
CTTAAACGACTTGCCTTCGATGGATGCCCAGCGTTTATCCGACCCCTCTCTACATCTTTTGATACTAATCCAGCGATTCCCCCACTGGCAAGGGGAAAGACTGGATTAAAATGAGCATTAACAAGGTTATCAAACATATACAAAGTCACAACAATAGCCACTGCCACCGCTGGTGCTACTTTGGGGTTAAACCAGTAATGAGCCGGATAACGCCGACAAAAGATTACCACTGGCAGTAACATGGCTACATTTATACTAAATAAGCCGACTAGCCCCTTGGTGCCAAATTCAATAATCCACAAACTGTCAGTGATACTAACATCGACAAGTTCTCCTGCCCAATTCTCTTCATACACCCGGTTTCTTCCCCATCCGCCCCAACCAAAAATTATCCGCTGCCGCGCTTTTTCCCCAAGAATCTGTTCGTTATCCAGTCTGAACTCTAACGAGGAAGCTCTGTCTTCATTGGTGATCTGAGTCATAACCGAAACAATCTGCTCCTGCTGTTGCACTGTCAATTGTCCAGTTGCTACATAGTATTGGTAGAAAAAGATACCCCCAATCAGGAGTAATAAGGGCAGGACAGTGGGGAGCCTGCGGGCGGCAAACAGGATAATCAGTCCAAAGCCACACAGAAGCCATGCTCCTGTGGATTTACATAGTATGAAAGTAATCAGCAATAGGGGGATCAGCCAACGCATAGATATTCCCCAGACTTGTTTGATCACCCCGGCTTGCCACAACCAAACCCCGACGACGCTAGCTGCCATCATCCACACGCCCACAGCTAAACCATGGGACATAAACACTTGAGGTCTAAATCCGCCATAACGCATGGTTTGAGCAAAACTATGGGGAAAGTAGCCATAAACCATGACGTGTAATTGGGGACTCATACGGATTTCATACAAGCATAAAGGCACATAAACCATGCCACCCAGGAAAATGCCCATCGCCAACAGGCGCAATCCTTTGAGATTATTGAAATAGATGCGACCGAGAAAATAGGGAAATCCCCACTGCACCGTTTGACTCAGGGTGCTGGAAATACCATCATAAAGACCTAAGCCATTACTCAGGGATGAAGCCAGGGGACAGACACACCAGATGAGCATGGGCAGGTCAAGCCAACCGAGTTTAAAGGAATGGAAGCGCCCCACATCGAAGATACAAGTCGCCAGCAAAATGCCATAACTTGCGGCTGATATCCGGTTATAGTCCGGGAAACCAATAAACGAAAATGCCGCTCTCTGGGGCAGAAATAGCCAAGCACCAATGAACCCAATAACCACTGCCTTTTGCACCGGAAACCGAATAAACAGGTACAACAGCAGGGGTATCCAGGCGAGCATGGCGAGTTGGGCTTGCGGGGTCATGGGTGTTCCTTTGTACCTACATAAACGGCGTTTCTCTGGTTAAGATTTCTGACTCAGATGATTTCGCACATCTATCAAAATTGGCGGAATCAGTTTCTTGACAAAGGTTTTAACTTTCGTTCCTGAGGATTTGTTGGAGGTAAATTTTTCGTCGGGTCGAGTCTTAAACAAGGTGGAATGTCCTGCACCGGCAATTTCTTCGGCGGGTCGCCCATTGCTGTAGTAATATAGCGCCAGCGATTTGCGCGTCCGTCCCTCTGGACAGGTTAATGGTTCAGGATGTCCATGATAGGAAAAATCAGTCGTATTAAATATGACACAGCGATTAAAAATAGGCAGAATCTTCTTTTCGCACCGCGTCACATCCCGATCCCACAGTTCCAGATGACCGCCATAGTCTTCATGCCAGTCTTTATTTAAGTATAGGAGCAGATTTAAACGACGGTCGAGGCTTAGGCGGGTATGCCGATTAAAATCAACATGCATTTTCAGATACCCACCGGGTTCAATTTGATGCAGTCCCCCACCCACGAAATGGGGATCAGGAATAATTCCTTCAATACTGGTCAATTGTTCTAAAAAGTTAATAAATGTGGCAGAGTTTAGTTGATATAAAAGCAAGCGAGTCGCTTCTGCCATCTGCAACTCCGAAGTCGATGCCAGTTTTTTTTCCGCTGGCGCATCAAATTTTTGCCAATCAATTGAACCCGGTTGAGGAAATTCGGTGAGAATGTTATCTAAGACAAACTCGGGCAAAAAGTTATCAATGACGATATGAGGAAATGGTAGTGCTTGAGCGTAAGCTCCTTTATACTTAGTCGCTAAATCATTTAAGTAATCTGGATCAAGACAAAACAGTGCCGTTGAATTCATTGTGCATCTCCTAGAATTGATTTGAGTTGGCGCTTTGAGCGAATTTGTCGTAGAACCATCCTTTGAGTTTGAGTGAGGGCGGGTTTTGTTGTACGCTTGGAGCATCAGTATCCAAATTATATGGCTAAACCTGTCCCTACCTGTTTTCCAAAGGTATGTTTATGCCTAACTAATACCCTACCTTCTGTACCGGAAACCGAATAAACAGGTACAACAGGATGGGTATCTAGGCAAGCATTGCCAATTGGGCTTGGGGAGTCATAGGTTTGGTATTAGGTAAGCGTCAATCGAGCTTTCGACAGCATCACTGCCAATTTAGGGCAAGTTCTTCTAGTCTATCTCTGATTCAGTTCTAAAGGTTTGTAAAACAGGCGTTGCCAAAGCTTACGTTTAATCTTTCCGATTAGAGTTTGATCCTGACTAAGCCGCGCCCGTTGAAGTTGCTGATCAAAAGGAACTGTTTGCCGATGAAGAGCATCAGCCGCAATCCATTGTCCATATGCCTCAGCAGACTCAAACTTAAGCGATCTTGCAGTTAGGGCAGCATCAGTCCCCAGGCTACCCAATTTCGTCTTGACATTCAGTGGCGATCGCGGATCATCCATATTGTGAGCGTATAGCAAGGGAACAGGACAACCACTGACTAAACCATCGAGTGACATTCTGGTTCGATCAACTGGTATACCATGGCTGTGTGGCTTGTGGTAGTAGCGCTGTAGGTAATCGCGTCGGGCTAGAAACGAATGTCCTGCAATTCCCGTACAACGGAATACACGCTCACCGGATAGCTCAATAATATTTTGTTTTGCAAGGGTTTCGTTCCAATCTTCCGGCATAAAAATCCAGCAGCCTAACATGCCAAATTTGGGTTCTTTGCGGATCATTGGCGCGA
>CAKZMA010000130.1 GCA_937127375.1 uncultured Coleofasciculus sp.
CGATAGGGATAGCCAGTTTCGGGGTTGAGCGTGGGCGCTTGTTCCCACAACAACCAGCCAATATCATGTTGTTCGGCGGCGAGACAGAGTTCTTTGGGTGGGACAAACTGACCGAACTCTTCATTACCCCAAGCCCGGGCTAATTCACCGGAAACCCAAGCTTGAAGACTTAAAAGGCAACAGGGACCGAGGAACCGGGAACAGATGATATACAATTTCAATGCACATCAGCTTATCAGGAATCAATCACCTGCTGTCTTCTGCCTTTTGGTATACTTATCCCTAAAAAACCAAACCCAGAATCATCCCTGCCAGTAACACAAAACCAATCCAGACATTTTGGCGAAAAATTTCCCCATAAACGGGTTTTGGAATATCGGCTTGGCGCAGTCGCGTATAGTGCCAAATCCACCCGATCGCGGCTACACCTAAAGCAATCCAAAAGCCCCAGTGTAGCTGCATCACCCACCCCAATCTCGCCAAAAATCCCACCGTAGCGGCAAAAAATAGACCAACGGCTTCCGGGGCGTAGTCTCCAAAAAATAAGGCGCTAGACTTAACCCCAAGCTTCTGGTCATCCTCTCGATCTGACATCGCATAAACAGTGTCAAAGCCTAACGTCCACGTTACCGTTGCTGCCCACAAAAACCAAGTGGCGGGTTGTAAGTTCCCAGTAACCGCACTCCAACTGATTAAAACCGCAAACCCCCAAGCGATGGATAATACCAACTGAGGAATCGGAAAAACGCGCTTGGCGGATGGATAAAATACAATCACGGGAATGGCGGCGACGCACAGCCAAAAGGTGAAGGGGTTGAGATACAGGGCGAGGATACCTGCACAACTCATCGCCACTAACACCACCACCACGCCAACTTGTACAGACAAGGCGCGAGAGGCTAAGGGACGTTCTTTGGTGCGTTCGACTTTGGGATCAATATCGCGATCCCACAAGTCGTTGATTACACAACCCGCCGCACTCGTGGCTAAGGTTCCCAGAATAATCACACCGACGAGGGGAATCGGGGGTGTACCCTGGGCGGCTAAGAAAACTGCCCACAGCGCGGGAACCATTAAAATTAAGCGTCCGGCTGGTTTATCCCAGCGCAAAAGCCGCGCGATCGCGAGCCAAGTTGGTATTGAGGGAGGGTGTTGTTCGGTCAGCATAGAGAATCGGGTTTTTTATCTAGTCTTCACTAAATTGGGCAGAACCATACCATTTCCATAGTAGGGGTTTGGTTCCCAAACCCCCACCCAAACCCCTACTGTCAATTTGACCAGATTTAAAGTTATCGTTGTCAATAGCATCACGGCTAGAGTTGTAATCCCGAATACAAGAATGATCGATTTAGCTGCCAAAGGGAATTCAGCAGGAGTTTCGACTCCAACCACAGACACTGAGAGAATTCTGGCTGCCATTGATATTGGCACGAATTCGATTCACATGGTCATCGTCCGGATTGACCCCACGCTTCCTTCGTTTACGATTATCGCCAAAGAAAAAGATACGGTGCGACTGGGGGAACGTGATCCCCACACCGGAAATTTAACCCCCCAAGCCATCAAACGTGCGATCGCGGCGTTGCAACGTTGTCAGGAGTTAGCGAAAAGTTTTCAGGCGGATCAGCTGGTTGCTGTGGCGACGAGTGCGGTACGGGAAGCCCCCAATGGACGCGCCTTTTTACAGCAAGTTGATTCACAATTAGGGTTATTTGTCAACCTGATTTCCGGTCAAGAAGAAGCGCGGCGGATTTATCTGGGCGTCTTGTCGGGAATGGAATTTAATAACCAGCCTCACCTGATCATCGATATCGGCGGCGGTTCCACGGAATTAATCTTAGGCGACAGTCACGCCCCTCGTTCCCTCACCAGCACCAAAGTCGGCGCTGTACGCTTGACCCGTGAATTCATTACCACCGATCCGATTAGCGATCGCGAGTTTCAATTCTTGCAAGCCTATATTCGGGGACGACTTGAACGTGCGGTTGAAGATATCTTAGCCAATATAGAACCCGGAGAAAAGCCCCGTTTAGTCGGAACCTCAGGTACAATTGAAACCCTAGCCGCCCTTCACGCCAAAGACAAATTGGGTGAAATACCCAGTCCCCTCAATGGTTATGAATTCAACCGCAATGATTTGAAAGATATCGTCAAACAACTCACCGCACTCACCTGCGCTGAACGGGAAAAACTCTCCGGACTTTCGGAGAAACGGGCAGAAATTATCGTTGCCGGTGCGATTATTTTATTAGAAACCATGACGGTTTTAGACATCGAGTCTCTCACCGTTGGGGAACGCGCCTTGCGAGAGGGAGTCATCGTAGACTGGATGCTTTCCCAAGGCTTAATAGAAGACAGACTTCGGTATCAAGGCGAAGTTCGCAAACGCAATATCATTAAAGTCGCGCAAAAGTATCACGTTAATTTAGCCTCTAGTGAACGGGTGGCTAACTTTGCCGTCAGCTTATTTAATCAAACCAAAGGACAGCTACACAATTGGGGAACCGAAGCACGAGAATTGTTGTGGGCGGCGGCAATTTTGCACAATTGTGGTTTGTATGTGAGTCATTCTTCACATCATAAGCATTCCTATTACCTGATTCGCAACGGGGAATTACTGGGTTTTACCGATATTGAAATTGAAGTGATTGCTAACCTGGCTCGCTACCATCGCAGGAGTTCCCCCAAGAAAAAGCACGACAATTACAGTAATTTACCCAACAAATACTATCGGCATTTAGTCAAACAAATCAGTCCTTTATTACGTTTAGCTGTTGCTCTAGATCGCCGACAGATTGGGGCAATTTCTAAAATCCGCTGCCACTATACATCAGAGGACAAAGAATTGTGTTTGCGTCTGACACCTGTAGATCCCAATGATACCTGTGCCTTAGAAGTTTGGAGTTTAGAGGATAAAAAAGTCGTGTTTGAAGAGGAGTATAACGTTAAAGTCGTCATCCAGCTAGAAAACCAACCCAGTTA
>CAKZMA010000131.1 GCA_937127375.1 uncultured Coleofasciculus sp.
ATCGTTAACTGACATCGTTCTCACTCCTTAAACAAAATTTCTTAGAAAATCCGATCGAGTGGCTATTTCACTCCAGTCGATTCGCTGCTATTCGGGAACCTTCACTGATTACTCGGGATTGGGCAGCGAATTTTACGCGAATGAACGATTATTTTGACAAAACTTTACAAAAACTAAACGGTTAGACACAGGATTTACTCCTTCACGCTTAATGAATGTAAGTCAAAACTGATGCAACGAAACACTGTATCTGGGAGGTTTCCGCTTTCGGGCGTCAGCCCTTAAAAATTAACCTGAATTTAACCTTACTTATGTAGCCGTAAGGTTAGGACATCGATGTCTAGTTGATGAGTATAGAAGTTTCTTTGCCGGAAATCTAAATAGTTAACAAAACTTATGAATATCCACATAACCAACTGTGCCAGCCGACATTGAAACCCCTATAGGACTAACGCAATCAGGTTAATTTAGCCAAGGGTGACTTCATCGGATTGGGTATTAATCGAGCGCTCAAAGGATAAAAAAATGATTAGCTGGTGGGGGGATTATTTAGTTGTCTGTGTCAATCTGTGTCTCTTAGGATTTACTGTTCTAGAAAGTCCTATCCCCTCTGTGTCATCTGTGTTTTTGTCAAGACTTAGTAATGATTTTTATCGAAACTTTAACAAAATACATGCGTCCAAGGAAACATGGGGAATGAGACGAAAACCAAACATTATACAAAGTGTTACGAAGATTCAAGGGGTTGAGCTGTATCAAAATTAATTTTGCCCGAAAAATACCCACCATAGATAATATACCTGAAAATCGCACACTAATCTCACAATTGCTGCAACCCTTGAAAATTCGTAGATAATTCCGGAAAACGGGTCAAAAATGAGCAATTATGACGCTTTGTTGAGATGGAAGCATGATTTAAAAATTTAAACTGTTCTGGTGGAAAGAATAGTTTAAATTATCATAAATTGACAAATTTAGCCGAAACGATATGGAGTCAAGCTAAAGATCATGTCAGTAGCGCAGGATACAGAAAGAGTCAAGGGGTATGTCGTGAATCGTGGTATCAAAAGAAGTGCGATCGCTCGCTGTGCCGGATCGGATTCGTCTAACGTCCACTATTAATCAAGTACCCGATTCTGTGATTAGAGAATGAAGCGAAGCGAAATGAAGAATATCTCCAGATACTGATGCTTATTCCGACGCTTGTTACTCGCTAACACTTCGCGTTACGCTACTGGATTGACACAGCTAAAATGATGGAAGAGACTTGACGATTGAACGCGCACAACCTGCGCCCCTACAGTTTCCGGGCTAATGGTTAATTGCTCAAATAAGGTGTGCCGAGCCACTACTAACATGACACAGCTAAAATGGTGGAGTGGATTCTACCGTTAAATCGGGCGCACGCCATGCGCCCCTACAGTTTATGCACTACTCATCTTTATTGGTATTACTATCCTTATCCCTATCGTTCCCGCTACTTTCGCCTTCAACGGCAAATGCTCAAGAGACAACAGCACAATCTAGCTTTGCCCAAGGATTTTGGCGTCCCGCCGAACGATTGGTGCAAGAACAACTGAATTTGATTAATCGGATTGAGCGAGCATACTACAGTCCGAATGTATATCAAGTAGAAGCGACGCGATCGCAACTTTTCTTACATCTGGGCAAAGTGGAACGCTTCTTGAATAGTCAGTATCGAATTCCCCAGTTTCTCTGTAATAATGGAACGCCTGATCCCAATGTTCCTGCACCGTTAACCTTACCCCAGCGACAGGTGTACTGCACTCTTTATGTATCTACCCAAAAGCTGGAACCAATGGTTGATCTGTTAGATATGCGGTTACCGATGCTAGCTGGGTTAGCTGCACCCAGTACCGTACCCGATGAACAACGCCTGGGTTTACGGCTGAATTTAGCCACACCACTTCGTCCTGAATTTGCACCTGTACCCGACTTCCCAGAACCGGAACCGCCTGTCTTGGGTATGCCGACAAAGCGCCCCCTTACAGACTATCAGAGACAGCCGTTACAACCTGCGATCGCGCCTCCAGAAGCTGTCACCCAAACCCTGTTAACCGCACGGGAACAATTATTACCCACATTACCCGCATTTCCCGACTCGGCTCGTATCATTGATCCCGGTGTTTACTCAGTAATTCCCACTCAGAGTACTTTGGGTCTTTTACCCTTAGAACCCCAACGATATGCCGACTTTCTTGACCAACCCAACACCGGAATTGCCCGTATCTTTCTCGCCGAAAGCTATCAACCCGATCCCAATAAGCTGCGAAACCGCCTGCAATCTCCCCTCCCCCAACCGTTTCCCTTAACGACTGGAGAAGAACCTGCTACGGATTACGTTCCCAGCTTGGCGTTGGAAATTGAAAATGGAAACTTCACCATTCCTTTGCAGGGGCTAGATTATGGTTTTATCGTCAATTTGGGTGATGTTTCTTTAGACGAACTCGACACTAATCTACAAACAATTCCTACGCTGACACCCGAACAACGGGATTTATTCCTAAATTATCGTCCGCCCAATGAAGTAGAAGCCTTACAAATAGACCAACGGCGCTTTTATACGGGTAAAGATGGGATTGGGTTTGTCCCGCCTTTAAGCCCACCGGCGGCTATCGGTTCAGAGGTAAAATTAAATAATACGTATTTGGTTCGATTAATTCAATTCCAGTTACCCGAAGCCGTACTGGAAGGAGAACCAATTTCCCGGGCGCAGCGCCGTTATCTACCAGAAATACTCAACACACCCAGCAGCGATGTGATTGTGGCGTTTCAACCCGTTCACCAGCGTTTAGATGGGAGTTATACCGTGCTGTGGCGTTTACTGTATCGGTTTAGTGATCCCCAAATTGAAAATTTAGCCGAATATGTTGATTTAGAGTAGGGGCTTGGTTCCCAAGCCCTTACTTGGTTCCCAAGCCCTTACTTGGTTCCCAAGCCCTTACTTGGTTCCCAAGCCCT
>CAKZMA010000132.1 GCA_937127375.1 uncultured Coleofasciculus sp.
GCTCCCCCAGCTCCCCCAGCTCCATCTGCCCCCCCAGCTTCATCGTATCTACGAAGCTGCTCAAGTATTTCCGCCACGCTGCACTAGGGAGATGCTTCTGCCTCAGACTCAGGTCGTTTCAGATTTTCCAGTCCCTGGGTGACTTCGGCTGATTCGATGCGATCGCCCACTTGGATAGTATCTACCACATCCATGCCATTTTTAACATAGCCGAACACCGCATAACTTCCATCTAGAAAAGGCAGATCCGATAGTGCGATATAAAACTGGGATGAGGCTGAATCTGGCATCGATGAGCGTGCCATCGCCACAGCACCACGAGTATGCTGCAACTGGGGAGGAGCAGAAATTCCAGCTTGCTCCAACGTTTTGCTATAGATGGGAGCCTCAGCATCCTTTGGCTTTATTTCTAAAGGAATGTAACGAGGCTGTCCTGTTTTCGGGTCAGTAAAACTTCCGGTTCCCAGACGCTCTACCGGAACATTGGGGTCTTTCCCTTGGGGATCACCTCCCTGAACCACAAAGGGTTGGGGTTCACGCACAACTCGGTGAAATACTAAGCCGTCATAAAAATCCCGCTCGACCAAATCAACAAAATTCCCGGCTGTAATTGGGGCATTTGTGCCATCGACCTCAATGGTAATCGGGGAATCTTTAACCGTTAAAACAACGGTCGCTTTTCCGTCTAATCTTGGTAAGTTCTCAATTTGAGGATTAGTGACTTGAGCTACCGACGTTCCTGTTGTTGCGGCTGTTGAGGAATCCGTCGTGTTTTGGGATGTCACCTTTGACGGACTACAAGCTCCGAGACTTAAGCCAACAATTACTACCGCAACCAGGAACCAGCGCCGGACGATTACTTGCATATTTATTAACCTACCTTCTTGTAGCTTACGCTACTTAATCATTCTGCCTTATGGCTTAGAGCCTTCTGCCCTCTGCCTTTTCTCTATCAAAAAGGAGATAGTTAACCGGGATTTCCGATTACATGCCTTCTAGGGGGACAGCGAGGAAACGAGCCAGTTCTGCACCTTGGTTTTCCAGTTCCGATAGGGACAAAGGCTGTCCTACACGAGTGAGTGGAACCTCCCGACGATCTTTGACACGCAGGTAGAGAGTGCGGTTGGGATTAAGCCCTTCTTTGATCTCAACTTTAATCGATTGCACATCTTGAAGGCGACAGCTAAACTCGACTTGGCGGTTTTTGCCTGGAAAGCCCCAGCGAAAAACTTTTACCATTCCGGTTTCCTTGTTGAACTCATTGTATCCGCCGCCAACATCCCAAAGGATAACCAGCCAGAGATAGAGGGCAAAGAGCAAGCCAGCAATCCCGTAAAAGCTCATGGCGATGCCTTGAGGGATAAACTGTAAACCTCTGGTATCGCCAACAGGCAAAAGATCGCGTTGAAAATAACTGGAAAGTCCGGCTAAAAGAAATCCTGTACCACCGATTGAGGCGACTACCGCCCACCAGTAGTTACTCAATCGCCGAGAGCCTAAAACAGATCGACGCAGTATTTTGTTCTCTTGTTGGGTTGGGGTGGCTGTCATACTATCCTGTTCCTTCACTCTCTACAATACGCTCCGCCTATTACTATGGTTATCCAAAACTTTAACTTTTTGAACTTAAGTAGGAACGGAGACCATAAACTCCCGCCACGCCTAAAAGCTCCAGGTTGTGTGCCGCGTTGTGGTCAGCATGGGCAAGGTAGCCACAATGAACACACCTAAACCTGTCACCTTTTCGGTTTCGTCTATCCCATCTGTTGCAGCTCGAGCAGAACTGCGAGGTTTTGAAGGGGTCTTTCACCACTAGCTGAATCCCCTCCTCCTCACACTTCCTTTCCAACAACTGCACCAAAGTTCTATACAGCCAATGGGACAGCCGCCTGTTAAACAGGCGAGAGAACGTCCCTCGTTTTCCCTGTTTAACCTTCTTCAAGTCCTCGCATTGACCCAAAAATTCGCGCACAATTAGAAACTTACCCACATTCAAATCATTCAGGTAAACCCTAGCTGTGCGCTTGATCAAATTTTTGTTTCTTTTCGATGCCATTATTCCGGTGTGATGTATGGGTAATGGTCTTTGTACACCTGAGGGAGAGATTGTTCAAGGGTTCACCCCCCCAAGAGCCGCTTCGGTTATTTTATGTCATCTTAGCTTGACCCAATAGAAAATAATAGCAAATAAAGTCACGTACATTGGAGAATTATTTACAATGCCATTTTTGGTTCCGTCCTGGATAGGGTCACAGACTTGGGCTGAAAGCCAACAGGTAGCCGCTCATAAGTCTTAAGCCAACCGATGACCCCTCGTGCTGCTCAAGGGCAATTCTGAGTCAGATGTATCAATTTGTAAATTTTCCAACCTTGACTATTATGGTATTCAAGCACTGAATCCCCTACTCTCCCTAGCGAAAATCGAGGATTCGTGTAAAAATATGATAGTTTAAGAAAAATTAAGTCCACGCCAGTTAAATTATAAGCTGGTAGCGCTAGGGTGCTTGACACACCCTGTATTCAGGCAAAGTTAGTCAAGTCGGCTGACTTTCTCACAGTTAAGGTACGCCGGGACTCGGCGAAACCCAAGCCGCGAAGGTTTGAAACGCCCAACCCTGAATTAACAGGGGTTAGGAGATAACACGATGCCCTTATGGCTTTGAGTCGTGTGCCTGGGAACCCGTTGATCGGGATATATGGAACGAAATTTCCATAGAATCTCCTTTCTAGAAGAAGGGAGAGTGTCAAAAATTCCCAGTCTATCGCTGTGGAACTGTCAAGGGAAAAATCCTTGTAAACCCTTAATGTAAGAGGATTTGAAACGATGACCATAGCTGTCGGACGCGCTCCCAGCCAAAGAGGATGGTTTGACGCACTCGATGACTGGCTAAAGCGCGATCGCTTTGTATTCATCGGTTGGTCAGGTATACTCCTGCTCCCCTGCGCCTACTTGGCGGTTGGAGCTTGGCTAACTGGTACAAC
>CAKZMA010000133.1 GCA_937127375.1 uncultured Coleofasciculus sp.
GGTTTTGTCTTTCCGAGTTGGGTAGCAAAACCCGCCCTTTGTTTAAGTTTGAGGTTTTGAGGTATGACCCTTCGCTGCGCTAGTGGAGAATCGGGTTTTGATGCCATATATATAAGGATGGGAATAAATGAGAAAACTCAAGTATTGCGATCGCGATAACCAGCCACATCAAACAGCAGTATCGGGTCAACTGTAACCCTTGGTCAATTTTAGTCGGTGTAATTGGCTCAACCGGATCACCTAAAAGGGGTTTATATTTGGCAACTCCCTGATACCAGTTGGTTCCCCCAAGTTGTACGCCCAGAATAGCAGCATAAGCGCATTCACTCCAACCGGAATTGGGACTAGGATCGCTGGTTGCATCTCGGTAGCATAAACTCCATACTTTTTGAGGTTTTCCTGACAAAAGCGCTAAGGTTATTACCGTGAACCGACAAGGTAGCCAGGTTAAGTAATCCTCAAGTTTAGCACTGAACCACCCTAAATCTGTATAAGGTTCGCGTCGATAACCAATCATTGAATCTAGAGTGCTAGCCGCTTTATAGGCTAAAGCCAAGGGAACGCTACCCACTATCGGAAAAAATGCGCCGATAATAGCATAGAATAAGGGCGCTGTAACACCATCCGTGGCATTTTCGGCGATAGTCTCTAGAACCGCCCGAAACATTTCAGGTGCTGTCAATTTTTCTGTATCTCGACCCACATATTGACGCAAACGAGAACGCGCTTGCTCTAACTCTCCATCAGTTAGCGGTTGTACCACATCATCAGCCGCGTTTCGCAAACTGCGACCGGCAAAACAGCTTGCCAGCAGAATACTTTCAACCCCAATCCCTACCCAAGGATGAAACCAGTTTGCTGCCAACACGATGAACCAGCCTGCCATTCCACTACCGATAATTAATCCTAACCCCAATCCAATTCCGGCGAGGCGGCGTTCCCAGGGACGATAAAGATTGTGAATTATCCATTGGCTAAAGTGAGAAATCAGCCAACCCATGACTTGGACGGGGTGAAGCCAACCCCAAGGATCACCTATCCAGTAATCTAGACTGGCGGCAAGTAATAAAACAATGGCACTTCTAGTCAATCTTGTTGCCTTTGAGCGTATCTATATTCTCTTCCCAATTCGCACCATCAAACGACACTCTGGCAAATCGAGACAGTACATCACCATCAAGACAACGTAGGTTAACATCAATCGACTGGGGATGAGAACGGGGACGATAAAAGGGGTGAATCCCACAAATACGGCAGAATGTATGTTTAGCGGTATGGGTATTAAACGTATAAGTTGTTAAAACGTCAGCCCCACTCAATAGAGTAAACCGTTCCGGGGGTACAATTAGGTGGATGAAGCCTTTTTTGTGACAAATTGAACAATTGCAATCGATTGCCTCGTGCTGGTCAACTGTCACACGGAAACGGACAGAACCACAGTGACAGCCCCCTTGATAGGTAATCAGTTGATTCATTATGGTCATTCGAGATCAAAGTCTCTATTAAATCACAAAATTGGTTTGTTCTCCTTGAGCCGCTTGCCAACTTCGAGCATCATAGTAAAGATCGGCAAGGGTTATGCTATATAGGGCATCTTTGAGTTTTTCATGAAGTCGATGCCACAAGGTTAAAGTTACCCAGTCTTCGGCTTGAGTGGCATCTGCCTGGTGGTGGTGTAACGGTTCGATTGTTTCACCAACGGCTGCTAAAATCTGACCCAGAGAAATTTTTGAAGGTTCGCGAGCTAATTGATAGCCACCTTGAGAACCCCGTACTGAATTCACTAAATTAGCACGACGCATTTCAATCAGTAGTTTCTCTAAATAGGGTGCGGGTAGATCTTGGCGCTGGGCAATCATTTTAACGGATGTTGGTCCATAACCGGGCTGTAGGCTGAGATCAAGTAGCGCTTTGACACTATAATGTCCGCGAGTTGTCAACTTCATAGGGATTGTCATCTCTCCTAGCTTGGAGTTGGTTTGAAGCTGGAGTCTAATTCAGCCAGTTTCAGGTTGGGTTGTACAGAGTTAAGAGTTGGTGCGGTTTTTTTTATTGACGTCCCCGGACGGTTGTACTGTCAACTATAACCAGGTGGGTTTTTCCTGAAGCCTGATAACGCCTCCCATCAATCCTGAGTTTTGCACATCATTGGTTTTTGTTGCTGACTCGATCAACTGGAAACGCCTCACCTTATCACTCCGTATCCATTGCTGACACGTTCTCCAGTCGGCGGTTGATTTGTTAAACAGATAAATTCAACAAATATAAGCAACTAAGTTGACAGTATCCGTGTAATATAGTTCTATAGAGGATGATACATAACCAAGATTTTGTTATCTTGGTTATGTATCAGTATAGCGAAATCGCTACCTGAGACCTCACTGTTTAGGTTTAGATTCAAGTTGATGGCTAAAAAGAAAAAAATGGAGTCCAAGATGGAACCCTTAGAGGGTCAAGCACTGCTTGAGAAAGTTAGAGAGCTAGGTAACCTCAGCAAAGAAGAAAAAGCTAGAGCCTGTGGCTACTACACCGTAACTAAAAACGATGTAGAGCGCGTTAATATGATGAAATTCCTGAATGCGCTGATTGACGCTGAGGGTATTGAATTAGATAGCAAAGCCAATGGCAATGGACGCGGGGGTAGGAGTGCGAGCTATCGCATCTCTGTGCAATCTAACGGTAATCTGCTTATTGGTTCTGCTTATACGAAACAGATGGGTTTACAACCTGGGGATGAATTTGAAATCACCTTAGGTCGTAAGCACATTCATCTCAAGCAACTTGGCGCAGAAGAGGAAATTGATGAGTAAGACTCAGGCGATGGCTAAGGAAAAGCGAAAAGCCTAAAGAGGCTGACTGTTTACCAGCATTTCAGTTGTCTTGAGTCACAGTAGCAACAACGGATAAGTCCGCGTCCCAACCATCAGGTTGGGCGATAGGATTTTTATTGGAGTTGGCAAAAAATACCCCCGTTAGAATCCAGAAGATTTAGCGGGGGATACATCGTGCTATTCATTGAAATGGCTAAGACACAATCCAATGGGGAGAGGTAATCAACAATAACAGAGACACATACATTCCCCAAAACAAAATGAAAATAAATTGTAGGTCGCGTCGAGCCACGAGGATAGCCGCGATCGCGAAGGTTAAGGCGAGGGAGCTAGAAACGACAGGTAAAAGGTTTCCAGAGGCTTCTAGTAGGAAATAAACAGTAGCGGCGATTGCCCCTAAAGACATGAGACTCAATCCCAAAACCCAGAGACGAGGATAGGACTGAGAGCGGGGCGAATTCCACACGGCGGCAAGTTGAGCGCCACCCGCTAGGGCTAAAGCGGGGTAGATGGGTAAACTATACGCCGATAAAGGAGACCCGATTAGACAAACGGCTCCTCCATAAACAGCCGTCCAAACCAATACGAATTTTGCCCAACCCCAATTACGATGAGTCCACGCCAACCCTAATCCATAAGACGCAAAGAGTAACCAGGGAACCGAGATTTTTAAGAACTCCAATACGTAATCGTAATAGCCAGTAAGAGTCCTGGGAATCTTGACAGAATGCCCAAAGGGTTGTAATGATTCTTGGATCAGATTGGCAGTGAGAAATGCTTGACCCTCAAGCCAGGGTAGAGTATACCAAACCAATCCGGGGATGATACCTAATATCCAGCCCAACCACCAATAGCCAGATCTGAGCAGTCTTGGCGTATCCCAGGCAATAAAAATCAAACCGATTGCCAGCAAAAGCAATCCGAATCCAATTCCCTGAGTCAGACAAATTAAACCGAATCCAATACCGGCTGTCAATGACCAACGCAAATCACGACGCGATCGCAATAGACATATCATCATCAGCATGACAAAGCATAACACTGCACTATCCGCGATCGCGAGACGTCCATACTGCACCACAGGTAATACAGTTAAATAAATGAAGCTCGAAAAAAGCGCATTTTGACGAGATGGGAAAATTTCTCGACCGATTCCATAGAAAAGGGGAACAGACAGAGCGCTCAGAAGGGCAGTTGGTAAGCGTGTGATCAAGGTGCTATCATTCCCTGTCTTATAAGCTAAAGCAATTAGCCAATACAGTAAGGGTGGATCTTCAACATAAGATTTGTCCCCAAACGTTGGATAAAACCATTGCCAAGATGCCAAAGGCGTGGTAGTTAATTCACCAGCGACCTGATTGATCGTTTGTTCACCCCCATTTAAGAGAGGTGGGCTATCCAGATTTAGGCAAAATAAGAGCAAAGCGGCTAAGAGTAAGCCGAACATCCACATCCGCTCAATCCAACGTTGAGTTTTGCGAATTCGACTCTCTGAGCGTCCCGAAATAAATGTTTGACGATTCATCTTTAAACGAACAAGTTAGAGTGCTGCTGGTCGCCAGTCGTTCACCTTGCTGCCATCCAACAGGTTGCCATTGCCTTCACCGTGACTCAACCCGTGGCGCGACCTAATCAAACGGTGACTTTTCAATTATGACTTTTCAGTTAAAAATAAAAAACTCTGACTACCCCGATCAGCGTAACTTTAGGAATAACTAGAGTGCGTAGTGCTATAGATAGATAGACGTAGCCGCGTTAGGATCAATGTTAGCGTCACACCCGACGGGTTAACCGAATCACTCCTGCCGCTTATTCACAGTAATATAGTTAGGCTTTATCAACTCAACTTGCTCATTTTGTTAAATAGAGCCAATCATCAGGCATCTAGACCTCAGTCGATCACCTGCGACAAGCATACCTATGGAAGGATCTTTTGAATTAACCCTACAAATGGTCATCGCTGTCTGTGCTGGAATCAGCGCTCAGGTGATTGCCGAGTACCTAAAAGTCCCCAGCATCGTCTTTCTGCTCATCTTCGGTGTTTCCCTCGGCTCCGATGGTTTGGGTTTATTACACCCCCAAGAACTGGGAGTGGGTTTAGAAGTCATTGTTGCCTTATCCGTAGCCGTGATTCTGTTTGAGGGAGGACTTAACCTCAACCTGCGCGACTTAGGCAAAGTATCCGGTTCTCTGAGAAACCTCGTCACCCTGGGAACGCTGATTACCCTGCTAGGCGGTGGGATGGCTGCCCATTGGTTAGGAGAATTTCCCTGGTCGATTGCCTTTCTCTATGCGGCTCTCGTGGTGGTGACGGGTCCGACGGTTATCGGTCCACTGCTTAAACAAGTAAAAGTAGACCGACGAGTTGCCGCCATTTTAGAAGGAGAAGGGGTGTTAATTGACCCCGTGGGGGCAATTCTATCCGTTGTTGTACTCGATACCATTCTCAACAGCGAGGCGGGCGCCTCTGCTGCCATTGTCGGTCTAGGGTTACGCCTCAGTATTGGGGGTGTGATTGGCGGTATCGGTGGCTGGCTGCTGGGTTTATTTCTCAAACGAGCCGATTTTCTCTCAGAAGACCTGAAAAACCTGGTCGTGTTAGCCGGGATGTTAGGCTTATTTGGCTTGGCACAAACCATTCGCTCCGAATCCGGATTAATGGCAACCGTCGTCGCCGGAATCGTCGTCGGTGCCTCTTCTCTACCGGAAGAACGGCTGTTGCGACGCTTTAAAGGACAATTAACCGTGCTGGGGGTTTCCGTACTCTTCGTTCTCCTCTCCGCCGATTTGTCCATTGACAGTGTTTTCGCTTTAGGTTGGGGCAGTGTCTTCACGGTTTTGGCATTAATGACACTGGTGCGCCCCGTGAGTGTCAGCTTATGTACCTGGAATAGCGGCTTAAATTGGCGACAGAAAATCTTTTTATCCTGGATTGCGCCCAAAGGGATTGTCAGCGCTTCTGTGGCATCCTTGTTTGCGATTCTCTTAACCGAACGCGGGATTAATGGGGGAGATTCGATTAAAGCCCTCGTCTTCCTGACGATTATTCTGACTGTCTTTTTACAAGGCTTAACCGCGCGTTGGGTTGCCAAATGGCTACAACTGAATCCCCAGGAAAAGGCAACAGGTGCGGTGATTGTGGGCTGTAATCCTTTGAGTCGTCTGATTGCGCGTTTGTTTCAAGAACAGGAAGAAGAGGTTGTCCTCATCGACACTGATCCCGAAGCCTGCCAAAAAGCCGAAGACGAAAATCTGCGGGTGTTCCAAAGTAGTGGTTTAGATGTTGAGGTTTTAGAAGAAGCTGGGATTGAATCGATGGGTACATTTCTGGCAATGACCAATAATGGGGAAGTGAACCTAGTCTTAGCCCAACGCGCCGTGGAAGAGTTTGCGCCGCCACGAGTGGTTGCCGTATTTCCCCGTGATCCCCAAGCCAATGCGACCAATAATAAAACCAATAAAACCAAAGTCAATCAAGCCTTTGTTCCCCAACTACCGATTAAGACGTGGAATAAGTATATTGTCGAGGGGCAAGTGAAGTTAGGTACAACCACGTTAAAAGAGTCGGGATTAGCCTTTCAGCGAGCGCATTTACAAGCGTTGATTCGGGCGGGGGAACTGGTTCCCTTATTAATCGAACGCCAAGGGAATTTACAAGTGGCTAGCGCGAATGAAACTTGGCATGCTGACGATCAAATTATTTATCTGCTGCATGATCCTAGACCTAAACTCTTGAAACGCTTATCCGGTGGCAGTTCGTCCTCTCGGCTGGCGGTAGAAAAGTTGCCAGAGGTTGAGGAGATTCCGATTTCTGAGCCTGTGGAAGAGAAAGCGGTGAAAGAAATTGCCAATAAACCTAAAGGTGAAAAAGAGGCGAAGGTTGAAGGATGAAACAGTTTTGACCCTTCGCCAAGCTTTTCGGGCATGGCGTGCGAGTGTGTAGGGGCGGGTTTAGACGCTTCCTTAGTGGGGTAGTTGAATACTGTCTAATGATTCAGAGGAATCGCTAACTGAATAAAGGGCGCAAGCCTTGCGCCCCTACGATTTTTACCTTAAATAGGGAACCCACGATTTCATTGGTTCTGGCGAACCATACCAAAGTCCCTGTCTTCGCGGTGAATGCAGCACCCCGTCTAAGGTGAGATTCACCGCCCCCTCTAAATGAGCTGCTTCAATGGGAGTAATCCCATCTCCCCAACAATTGCCGACTCCACAGGTTTGCTGATAACTGTTATACGCTAACCATTGACCCAAGCGTCGTTGACCATAGATGGCTTTACCCGCGACACAGATATATTTAACTTGGGGATAAAATGCCCCCGGATAGTTGATTGCCACGAAATCTAGATTGCGTTTTGTCCAGCGCTCTTGGCTAGTATGAGGTGTCCCTAATGTTACCAATGTGGCAATGGTTGGATGAGCATTCCATAATCCTGAAACTGAGGGAGTCACATCGCCCTGAATATCGTAGGGTTTTTCGCCCAGGTAGATTCGGGCAATCCAGCCTCCGGCGGAATGACCAATTAGATTAACCTGATTGGCGTTGTAATCTGCCATCACCTGTTTCACGGTTTGGTCGAGTTGGCGTAAAATTGGTACAACTGAGCGACCGCCTATCGTGGGAATCCAATCGCCTTGTCGTAGCGGTACAGTAACGGTGGGAAACCCTAACTGATTTAACGCGGTTTCTAATCCTCGATATTCAGTTGCCCCGGCGAAAAAACCCGGTAAAATGACAGTCGGTAGTGGCATTTTGGATCTTATAGTTTTTAATTATTAATTAAACGTAACAAATAGTGATGGGGCAAATTGGCACGCTTTACGGTCTGAGTGTGGGTCCAGGCGATCGCGAATTAATTACGCTTAAAGCCCTGCGTATCCTCAAACAAGCACCCGTGGTGGCGTTTCCGGCGGGAGTAAGGGGAAAACTGGGTATGGCACAGCAGATTGTCGGGCAATGGTTAGACGCTCAACAGGTTCAACTGCCTTTAACATTTCCTTACGTCCAAGACCAAGACATTCTTACCCAAGCGTGGAAGAAAGCCGCCGAACAGGTGTGGCATTATCTAAACGTCGGGCAAGATGTGGCGTTTGTTTGTGAAGGGGATATCAGTTTTTACAGCACGTTTACCTATTTGGCGCAAACCTTACAACAGCAGCAATCCAGCGCCCTAGTACAAATGATTCCTGGCGTTTGTTCACCCATGGCAGCCGCCTCAGTGTTAGGATTACCGCTAACGGTACAGCGCGATCGCTTGGTGGTACTGCCAGCTCTCTATAATGTAAAGGAACTGGAAACAATTTTAGACTGGGCGGATGTCATAGTCCTGATGAAAGTGAGTTCAGTGTATGAACAGGTATGGCAAGTGTTGCATCGCCGCCAATTATTGGACACCGCCTGGGTAGTCGAACGTGCTACCCTACCGGATCAAGTGATTTATCACGATTTACGCGATCGCCCGACCCTAAAATTACCCTACTTTTCGATCATGATTGTCAACGTTACCCAGTCCCTGAGTTCCATTAGACTCTAGATTATTTTTATTAAAACCAATAGAATTCCCGACAACCCCGCAACGGAGAGCATGATAACGGCTATGTCGAATCTCTTATTTAGAACGGTTTCCGAGAAACTTAATCAGCCAACTGGAATCGCGGTGATGGCATCGGTGGGTATTCATGTCATCTTGGGGCTAACCTTACCCTCTTATGTCCCCGTTTTTTCCAATGAAGCGCCACCGACGCGGCGAACTGTACAAATGTTGGAATTAAGCGAAGCCGATTTGAGTCGCCTACCCGATTTATCGGTGCCAACGATTCCCCCCTATATTTATCAGCAAACACCATTACAATCGCCATTCCCACCACTCCCACCTCTCCCCTCTCCCCCTCCCCAAGAGTCTTTGCCTCTCGATGGCACCATCTCGGTGGCTCCTCCTTCACAATCGTTAAAAATTCCGTCATCGTCTTCGACTCGGAAACGAACCCAAACCCGAATCTCCCTGAATCAACCGAGTAGTCCATTTCCATCCATGAGGAGAAATCTAGGAATCCCAGTTTTTCCTCCCAGCCAACTTCCGCCACCGCCTCCCCCAGGAACAAGGAATCCTGAGTCGAGATCCATAGAAAAAGAGCCGACGCCGAGTATTGATGATCGTCTATTAAGGGTGTTGTCTGATCGCGACTCAGACTCGTTGACGATTCCCCACTCTAAACCACCGGAAGATCCCAAAGATAAAAAGCTTGCTTTCGATCCAGATACCGCTCCCTCCGCCAATGAAGATGAGCCAACCCCAAATCCGGAAGAATCCGCATCAGAATCCGATCAGCCCATCGCTGATCAGCCGAAGCCGGATCAAGCCGCAGATAGCACGGGCGCTCAAGCCGATAAAGTAGAACCTCCGCCTGTACTCCAAAGAACATATAGTACTGAGTATCCCAAAGCAGCTTGCCAGAAGCAGCTTAACGGAACAGCCATTTATAGTGTCGTCGTAGGTACTGATGACAAAGCGACGAATTTACAGTTAATTCAAAGTGCAGGTGACCCCATTCTTGATCGAAAGGCAGAGGGCAAAATTAACAATCAGCCTATTCTAAATCGAACAGATAAACCACAAGAGTACCAAGTATCTGTGCAGTTTTCCGGTCAAGACAAGGTGTGTCCGAAGCCAACACCTCCCGAAGCCTCGGAGCAGACTCCTGAGGGTTCTAATTCGCCAACACCCCAACCTGAGAATCCGGAGGCGGCTGAGGACTCGAATTCTCCAAGTTCTTCCTCTTCCAATCCGGAAACCTCGGATCGCGATCCAGAAAACTCTGGACAACCCTCGCCATCAGACACAACATCAGAGTCCGAACCTGAAAAAGACCAACCTGAAGAATCAGCGAATCCAGCAGAGGAAACCCCTGAAGCCTCCAATCCACCTGACGTGGTTGTACCCCCACTCTAGCCTCAGACGGGCTTTCATTATCAATTTTTGACCGGTCTCATCCTTGATCCCCAACCAGATGCTAAGATGATCGACGGTTAGAATTATCCCCCCAAGATTACAGCAAAAAGGAACCCAAGACATTATGCCTTCACGAGAACCTCGCCGCATACTCATAACAGGTGGAGCGGGGTTTATTGGCTCCAACTTCGTCCATCACTGGTGCGATCGCTACCCAGAGGATCGAGTCGTTGTTCTCGACTTGCTCAGTTACGCCGGCAATCGTCGGAATCTAGAGCCAGTCGAGGGACGAGAGAATTTGCGGTTTGTAGCGGGAGATATTTGCGATCGCACTCTTGTTGATGCCTTACTCTGTAGTGAGACGATTGATACCGTTGCCCACTTTGCAGCAGAATCCCATGTGGATCGCTCAATTTTGGGTCCTGAAGCATTTGTGAGAACAAATGTTCTGGGTACATCAACTCTAGTCGAAGCCTTCCGCCAGCATTGGAAAAAGCGGGGATGTCAAGCGAGCGATCGCTTCCTCCATGTCTCTACGGATGAAGTATACGGCAGCTTAGGTCCTAATGACCCCCTATTTAGTGAAACGACACCGTATCAGCCAAACAGTCCCTACGCCGCTTCTAAAGCGGGTAGTGATCACATCATTCGTGCCTATCATCATACTTACGGTGTCCCCACATTAATTACCAATTGCTCCAATAACTACGGTCCCTATCAGTTTCCCGAAAAGCTGATTCCCCTGATGTGTATTAACATCATGCTGGGTCAACCCTTACCCGTTTATGGGGATGGACAGCATGTGCGGGACTGGCTTTATGTCAATGATCACTGTCAAGCTATTGATTTAGTCATTCATCAAGGAACTCCCGGCGAAACCTATAACATTGGCGGTAACAACCAAATCAAAAACCTGGATTTGGTTCAGATGGTTTGCCAGCTTATGGATGAGTTAGCCTCGGATTTACCTGTTTCTCCCAGTAAAAAGTTAATTACTTCTGTAAAAGATCGACCCGGACACGATCGCCGATACGGGATTGATGCTCGCAAAATTAAGGACCAACTGGGTTGGACGCCTCAAGAAACCATTGAAGGAGGATTACGTAGCACCGTTGAATGGTATTTGACCCATCGGGATTGGTGGGAGCCGTTGCTGTCGAAGGAGTATAAAGATTACTACCAGAAAATTTATGGTTAAATCAGCAAAGGATGTTTGCTGCCTCGTTGGGTGAGGATATAAGCTGTTCGGTATTCAAACCTGAATGTCAACCATGACGAAATCCTGGTAATGCGTTTAGCGAAGCCATGCCGCAGGCTTTGCATCTTGCTCGCTACTCATACCCAATTTACGGCAGTTTTCAAGTTAGTAGACTACAGACGATGATTGCACCCAAAAGCATCGGTTAAGTCAAAGGGCAGATCTGCACAGAGTCCTCTAACACTTTTTTTCGGAATATTGGGAGATTTTCTGCGGAGAAATTGCACAAAATCTAAAACTTCATTGTGTTGACTTGGGGGCAGTTGGCGGAGTTCTCTGAGAACGATAGATTCGATCGTGTTCATATTGTGTTCCGATACGTTTTTGCTAACGCTTGCTAACAAATATACTCCTTGAGGGAGGGTGTATTAACAAGCGAGATTAATCTCCATTATGTATGAATCAATTATCACTCGTAGGGGTACGGCATTGCCGTACCCTTACCTCATGTACCTCTTTACGGCTGAATCTGTTGAATTTGGTCAAGGGCATTTTGATAAATTGTCATATTACCCTGTTGTCTGGATAAATCGGCGGCTTTCTGGAAATCCGCGATCGCTTCTTCTTCATTACCTAATTGAACAAAGGCAGTTCCCCGATTGTAGTAGGCAGCAGCATAGTTAGGATCACGTTGAATCGACTGAGTGAAATCGGCAATCCCCTCCTGAATTTTCCCCTGTACTACACGGACAACTCCTCGATTATAGTAAGGTTGAGCATTATTAGGGTCAATCGTAATTGCCTGATTAAAGTCAGCGAGTGCTGCTTGGGTATCTCCTTGTTTAAAATAGACAGCTCCTCGGGTATAGTAAGCTTGAGCATCGTTCGGATCAACCTCAATTGCCCGATTAAAGTCGCGAATTGCCGCCTCCATGTTGCCCTGTTTCACACGGGCAACTGCGCGGTTGTGATAAGCTGGAGCGAAGTTAGGGTCAATTTCAATTGCTGTATTCCTTGTTGGATAAAATCCTCAGGAGTGGTTTGGGCAATATAATCTTTGAGCGTAACCGCATCTATTGGGCAATTTTGAACAGCACGAGCAGTTATTGGGGTGATCAGGATAGCCGTTAAACCCAATAGAGGAATTGTACGGTGAATGAATTTCATAGATGTCTCCTGAACTCGACATATTAAACGGGGAATTTATGTATGATGTAGAGTGGATTACTGCTGAAGTTCCTGGATTTGGTCAAGGGCATTTTGGTAAAATGTCATTTGACCCTGTTGTCTAAACAAATCGGCGGCTTTCTGGAAATCCGCGATCGCAGCTTCTTCATCGCCTATTTGAACAAGTGCAGTTCCCCGTTGGTAGTAAGCGGCAGCATTATTGGGAATAATCTCAATTACCTGAGTGTAATCAGCAATGGCACTCTCAATATCTCCTGTTTTTCGGTGAGCATGTCCCCGGTTTGCGTAGGCGAGAGCTAGATAGGGATTAATCTCAATTGCCTGGTTCAAATCGGCAAAAGCTTTCTGCATTTCTCCCCTTTGCAGATATGCAAATCCCCGGTTGTTGTAAGCCATAGCATAATTGGGGTTCAGTTTAATGGCTTGAGTAAAGTCGCGGATAGCATTCTGTATTTCTATGAGTTTCAGGTAAATAGTACCTCGGTTGCTGTAGGCGATAGCTAAGTTAGGTTCAATCTCAATTGCCTTACTGAAGTCAGCTAAAGCTTCCTCTAGCTTTTCCTGTTCTCGATACAAAAGTCCCCGATTATTGTAAGCTTCAGTATAATTGGGATTAAGTTCAATTGCTTGTGTGAAATCAGCAATCGACTTTTGAATATTACCTTGTAGCAGGTAGGCAACTGCCCGGTTATAGTAGGATTGATCATTGTTGGAATCAATTTCAATGGCTTGGTTGAACTCAGCAATCGCATCCTGAATATTTCCCTGTTGAAAATTAACAGCTCCTAGATGATTGTATGCTGAACTATAATTAGGTTTAATATTGAGCGCTTGGTTAAAGTCAGCTATTGCCCCTTGAATGTCTCCTTGTTGCCAGTGAACAAGTCCTAGGTTGTCATAAGCTTGAGCATAATTAGGGTCGATATTGAGCGCTTGATTAAAGTCAGCTATTGCTCCTTGAAAGTTTCCCTGTCTTAAGCGAACCAATCCCCGATTGTTGTAAGCTATAGCGGAGTTAGGGTCAAGTTGGATAGCTTGATTAAAGTCAGCAATTGCACCTTGAAGGTTACCGCGTTTCAAATGAAGCAATCCCCGATTGTTGTAGGCTAAAGCTAAGTTAGGGTCAATTTCGATGGCATGCTCGAAGTCAGCAAAAGCCTTCTGGATCTCTCCCTGTTTCAGAAAAGCAACCCCCCGGTGGTTGTAAGCTGGGGCATAGTTGGGGTTAATGTCGATCGCCTGATTGAAGTCCTTAATTGCTCCTCTAAAGTCACCTGTTTCTAATTTTTGTACTCCTTGCTGGACAAAATACTCTGTAGTGTTTTGGGCAATGTAACTGTCAGTTGTGGTAGCACGAATTTGGGAAAATTGAACTTCGCTAGCTGCAACGGGATTGATGAGAATAGCAGATAAACCCAACAGGTAAATCGTGCGGCGAATAATTTTTGGAATCCCTACAATATTTTGCCTGTGTTGATAGTTTAATACCGACTTGAGATGATTCAATTTGATATACATCAGTTCCTCCCTAAGTTTGTCATTCCTCTGTAGAGATAGGAATTCCCTATTTATTAACAGCAAGAGTATAGACCACATCAAGATATGAGAATAAGATCAATTTAGTAATCACTGTAGTGAACTATTACTAATGTCTTTTCTCTATTATGGCAGGTAGGCAAATGACTATTAGCTGATTTTAATTAAACTTAAACTTTTTAACTTATTGATAATAAATATCAATCTGCCATAGCAATTGACAATTTTTATTGATACTTGATTGGTGACTTGGTTTCCTCCTGGGAACTGATACAGTGTAAGAATGTGACAACTGAATCACTTGAATAAAAATTTTATACCGTTTGTTAGAGGAACAAACTATGTCTGTTCACTATAATTGGGAAGTCCTGATATCTTAATAGTGAGTTGATAACCTCATGCGGAAGAAGATTGGCGCTAGGGTTAGAGTTCGTAGTTGGCACTTGAGATCAGCGCTAAAACGCTTACTACAAACTCAGGTTAAGGAATGGGCTATTCATGTTAGGGTGGGATCAGGGCTTAAGGATTCCGGTGAGTTAATTAAAAAATCATGAAATCAGCCAATAAAATTATCATAGGCTTTCTATTAGTCGTAATCCTCGGCTTACCCTTTTCGCATACCTTGGTTCACATTCTCACAGAAGCCTGGTGGTTTAATTCGGTTAACTTTTCAGATGTATTCTGGACGCGGATCACCTGGAAAATTATGGCTTGGGTGGGAACGTTTATTATTTACGGACTATTCTTATGGTTTAACTACTCAATGGCGCAGCGTCTAACTCGCGATCGCGCCTTTCGTTTCTTAGACGGTAGTGATTTAGCCCCCTATACCGATACGATCGCCAATTCCGCTGTCTTAGTGGTGATCTTCCTGATCAGTCTAGCCGCCGCCACAACCAGTGCATCGGCTTGGGAGACGATATTAAAGTATCTGAATGCTACAGATTTTAATCTGACTGACCCCATTTATCAACAGGATATTGGATTTTACCTGTTTCAGTTTCCATTCTATGAGGGATTAAAAGACTGGGTATTGACTCTCTTGGGCTGGGGGTTTGTTCTAGCTGTTGCTGTTTATGTGTTAAAAGGCAAAATAAGGTTAGATCGCTACTGGCAACATTTTCTCACTAAAGACGTAAAAACCCATCTCAGTTTACTGTTAGCGGGAATTGCTGTAGTTATCGCGATCGGCTTTTGGTTAGAACGCTACGAATTACTTTACAATGCCGAGGGTGTCGTCTATGGTGCAGGGTACACTGATGCTCATGCTCAGCGTCTGGCATTCTGGATTATGAGCATTGTATCCCTTCTGCTGGGCTTATCGTTTATCCTGGCAATTTGGCAAAACAATGTTACTTTACCCACCTACGGCATCGGGATTTATCTGATTGCTTTTCTCGTCTTCAGTGGTCTTTTTCCCTGGTTTCAACAACGATTTATTGTTGAACCCAATGAATTAGAAAAAGAAAAGCCCTACATTGAACATAATATCGCTTATACGCGCAAAGCTTATGATTTAGACGAAGTACCAACCCAGGACTATCCAGCGGAAGAACAATTAAGTCGTCAAGCGTTGCAAGAAAACCAATCCACGATTCGTAACATTCGTTTGTGGGACTATCGACCGTTATTAAGTACCTATCGCCAACTCCAAGAAATTCGGCTTTACTATCGATTCAATGATGTCGATGTTGATCGCTATACCATTGACGATAATTATAGACAGGTGATGCTTTCACCACGGGAATTAGTGTATTCCCAAGTACCCGATCGCGCTCAGACTTGGGTCAACGAACGGCTAAAATATACCCATGGCTATGGTTTGGTGATGAGTCCGGTTAATATAGTCACCGAGGATGGCTTACCCGAACTGTTTATCAAAGATATTCCTCCTATCTCCCAAGTCGATCTTCAGGTTAATGAATCCGCCATTTACTACGGCGAAAAAACCGACACCTATATATTTACAGGTACAAATACCCAAGAATTTGACTATCCCCGTGGTGATGAAAATGCCTTCACCACCTACGCCGGGAAAGGTGGCGTACCCATTCCTTCCCTCTGGCAACGATTGGCGTATGCTTATGATTTAGGTGATCTGAAAATTTTAATTTCTAATTACTTTATCAACACCTCCCGCATTCATTACCATCGCCAGATTGGGGAACGGGTGAACCAAGTTGCACCTTTTTTGCGGTTTGATAAAGACCCCTACATTACCCTAATTGATGGTAGATTACAGTGGATTATTGATGCTTATACGATAAGCGATCGCTATCCTTATTCTGAACCCGTTTCCAAAAGTCATAATGCCAACGCCATATTCCAAGATGGGGATATCGCCCAAATGTCCCTAGGGGATATCAATTATATTCGTAACTCGGTTAAAGTTGTCGTGGATGCGTTTAATGGTACGATGCAGTTTTTGGTTGTTGATGAAGATGACCCGATACTGCAAACCTATCGTAAAATATTCCCCACTTTATTTACCACCAACGACGCGATTCCCGCTGATGTAAAAGCGCATTTCCGCTATCCCCTGGATCTGTTCACCATTCAGGCGCAGATGTATCTGTCTTACCACATGAATAATCCTCAAGTCTTTTATAACCGAGAGGATTTGTGGCGTTTTCCGACAGAAATTTATGAAGGGAATGAGCAGATCATGCAGCCTTATTATGTGAACATGCGTTTACCCGAAGCATCGAGGGAAGAATTTATTCTAATTCTTCCTTTTACTCCCGTCAATAAAGATAACATGATTGCCTGGATGGCAGCGCGTTCTGATGGGAAAAATTACGGCAAATTGCTCTTGTATGAATTCCCTAAACAAGAACTTGTCTATGGTCCTTCTCAAATTGAAGCTCGCATTGACCAAAATCCGCAAATTTCCCAACAATTAACCCTATGGAGTCAGGAAGGATCGCGAGTGATTCGTGGCGATTTATTAGTGATTCCCATTGACCAATCATTACTGTACGTTGAACCCGTTTATCTGCGGGCGGAACAGGGCGAACTTCCAGAATTGAAGCGGGTAATTGTTGCTTATGCGAAAGAAGTGGTTATGGAAGAAACCTTAGAGGAAGCTTTAGCGACTATCTTTGGCGGAACCCAAGCAGACGTGCAACAACCTACTGCCGCTCCATCATCTGCTCCACCAAAAGAAGGGGTTTCCAAACTCGCCCAATCCGCCTTGGAAACCTATCAAAAAGCACAGGAAGCCATGCGTCAAGGCAATTGGCAAAAATACGGTCAATACCAACAAGAACTGGAGAGCCTCTTACAGCAATTGAACCAAACCCCAAAATCTGCACCCGATCTGAGAAAGTCAGCAGACGACCAAAATTAATCTTCCCTGAGCCGAACTCCAGAACCTTTGTTGTTATAGCACTACGAGGATACGTTAGGACATCAGTTAATCCCCACAGGGAACAGGGCAACGTGGGGAAAAAATCCTCAATTATTCAGAACGGCTGCAATTGGGACAAATGGCGATAACCCGATGATTTATTCTTTATCTTGCCTGACACAAGAAGTGCCAATTTTTTGTAGTGTGAGCATCTTGCTCACTACCTATCTTGCTCACTACCTATCTTGCTCACTACCTATCTTGCTCACTACCTATCTTGC
>CAKZMA010000134.1 GCA_937127375.1 uncultured Coleofasciculus sp.
TTCCCGCTAATTTCCAAACGACTCTTAAAACAATCAAACATCATATTATCTCCCAGTTTGTTCGTAGTTGCGCTTTAGCGCCCTAAACCTTCGCCTCCCCACCACCAACCCTGACTCTAACTTTTCACAAGAAATCTAGAAACCCGCGTCTGGGCGGGTTTAGTCACATCCAAATACAACCGAAAAGATAATTCCAAAAGTTTTGGCAACCTGATAAACACGATCACAATATTAGGGATTATCATTAACATAATCATGCTCTCCATAATGACGCAGGTATAACTGACCATCGTTGGCGAGGCAACTTACACGCCGAGCTTTGGGGAGATCGAAATGATCAATATCTTTATGTTTGCCTTGGTATCGACGGAGCCGAAAAATACCATCTTGCTTCATGGCGCTGATACCATCTGTATGATTATTCAAGAGCCACGCCGCTCTAGCTAAATTTTCTTGTAGAATTACTTTTTCATCGGATGGTTTACTTTTATAGTCATCTATAAAACTGTGCGTATAGTCAATTTTAGGAAATTTGAGTGGTTTATCTTGAGAAAGAAAATGTTCTTTACACTGATTCCAAATTAATTGTCCCCAAGTTGATAAAGTCATCTCTGATTCAACGACTAAAACCCAGTCTGAAGGAACTTTTTTAGTTTCTTCCCAAGATTTTAATACTGTTCGATCGAAGTCCATCATTGCTAGTGGAACCTTGTAGGTGTCTACTTCAGATTTCTTAATTTCAATAGGTAGCCTGGGAATTTTAATCAATTTATTTGATCCTTCAAAAACATAAATTATTTCATGAGCATAAAACATACCGATCGTATTCATGTAACCTTGGATAGCCTTAAACCCTCCAACTAAGTTAAAGCAAATTTTGGTTTGCTTCTTATATCCTTCAGTAATTTGTTGTATCCAAGGTATTAATTGAGCAATTCCTTTTGAAAACTTATGGGTATTTGCCGTGGAAAGACCAGACCCTGGTTCAGGATAAATATTTGTATTAACGATTCCTTGAGTAACTAAAAATAATTTAACAATCTCAGCCGTAGTTCTCCCTTGTTCAGTGTCAGTAGTAATTAACCAGTGAATATCTTCTTGTCCTTGGCTCAAATCTTCTTCATATAATCCATAAATACCATTCAGTTCAGCACTAGCTTCTCGAATTTCCAATGTATTGCCAGCAGTTAAAACCTGTTCTGCCCTCTCTTTTAATGTGGCAATCTTATTGGCAAGTTCCGGATGAGATTGATTAACATCATCGTGAGTTAGATTCGCATACTTTTGTAATTGTTCATTCCAATCTAAATCAAATTCATCATCGATTTGATTAGTCAGTAAACTTGTCCCAACGGTTGAAATTACTAAACGAGGCATAATTTTATGTAATCTCCTAAAAATCAAACAACATTATTTTATTAAACTTATTAAGGTTTCTTTTTATCTACCTTTATCTCTCCTACTAGAGCTGTATGTTCTCTTGCCAAATATCCTAGATACAGGCGAGTTAGTTTGAGATGAATGTTTTTGATAAATTGGTCTTTATTTTCAGTATTCGTCAGATACTGTTCCAAGGGATTTTCTTTGGGGATTGGTTGTCTCACTCTATGCAGTATGTCTTGTGCATATTGATTTAAACTGTCAATTTGTTCTACAACTTCAGTCGCAAATAGTTTTTTATCTTTAGAGACTTTCCAAATTCGACTCGCTCCACTACGACCCACTTGATAACGAATATAATTTTTTATAGCTTCAATAGAAGCATTAGCTTCAGTAGCAGCAGCAAGAACATTTTTGAAAGGAGATTTTGAATCTTCACTGGCAATTGAAAATTTTTTGGCTATGGCTTTAACTTTGAGGATAACATCATCCATTTGCCTACTAATTTCTACCTCGGTTCTCAACGTTAGTTGTTCTTGGAGTAATGGATCAAGTAATTTATCCATTCCTAAACTGCCTCCTCACGTAAAACTAAATGAAATTCATTGCAAATTTGCACTTGACCAAAGCCCTCGCAGGTGCGATCGCCTACTCCCTTCACCTCCAAATATTTTAACCTCTCCATCCAGAGATTGGGTTGAATCGTACTGAAAAGATAAACAGCTCCCTTCTTAGTAATCAACTCTATATCTTTCATCAATCCCCATGCAGAATTCCAACCAGATAGGTAATCATAGCTGCTGTAGGCAGCGTGTAGTTG
>CAKZMA010000135.1 GCA_937127375.1 uncultured Coleofasciculus sp.
AAGCGCAACTACAAGCGCAACTACAAGCGCAACTACAAGCGCAACTACAAACTTTTTTATGACAGGGAATTATGAAGGTTAGTTTTGGTTTTGGGTACATCGCCAGCCTGATTCTATTGGCTAGTTATCCGGTGCTGACAATATTGACAGAAGCGACTCCTGCTGTAGCGGATGATACGGGAGTGATTCGGAAAGTTGTACTCCTGGATTTATGGGAAAGGGGTAATGGGTTTCGGTTGTCTCCAGAAGTTACTCAAATTACAGTTGTTGAGAATTACGCGATCGCGCACTGGTTTTGGGACAATAGTACTGGGGAGACGGTTGTTATAAATCAGAATAATCAATGGCAAGCGATCGCGTCAACCCAAACTCCATTTACTCCTAGCACCCTGGCGAGTTATGGGATTCCTCGTCAGATGGCGCGACAGTTAATTAATCGCGATCGCGCTAATCCCAACACACCGTCAGAACAACCTCCGGTAGCGAATCTATTCACCCCTGTCTTACCGCAACTCCAGCAACAAACCGATACCTTAATTTTATTACCCAGCCAAATGCCGAAGTTTAGACAGCGGATTTATGTAAATAGTTTTAGGTCAGCCAATACCTATAGTATTGCCTTAAACTTAAAGCAAAACTGCAATGGAATGCCCGATTGTACTGTAGGTGCATTTAGCGCCACGCCAGTGAATTCACAGTATTCCCCTGACGATGAATTCATTAAAAAAATTCCCCTCACCAATGGAATCTGGGGATACTTTACACCGAGTCGATGTCAGGGTTTTTGTACACCATCGGTGATTGAATGGGTGTGGCAAGATACCCATTATCGAATGGCATTAAAAGGGATGGGTACAGATGTTAATCGAGCCGAAGCGATAATGGTCAACATTGCTAATTCTGCGATCGAAGCAGGACCCCGTTAATGCACTTATATTATCGTCCGTTGCTCTTGCCTACTTCACAGTAATTTCGGTGGAATGTCGCTGACTTATATAGCCAGGAAATAAATTTCTGCGTTAAAGCTTAAGTAAGCTAAAACTTACTACATTAAAAGGTTTTAACCCGTTTTAACGGGTTTTAGCTTTTAGCCCGAACTTGAGTTCCGGGCTGGCTATTCTAAGGCTTGGGGTGATTTACCAGACGTAATGAGTAAGTCATCGGGATAAGGGAGGGACAGGGTACGCATGGTTGTCTCTGTGGTGAAAAGACGTGTGAGGTAGGCTGTGGCTCAATTCTAGCTTCTACACAACGCTTTGATTTGAGGGATGCATATTAACATAGGTTAACCCAAGTCTAGGATATTAACGTAAGTTTTGAGAACAAAACACGATGACAGACTCTTTACCATTACGCGATCGCTGTTTTCAACTGATTGATGAAATTGTCGCCGCGACGCTGAAAGGAAAAATCCGATCCAAGCGACAGGTTTACCAAACGCTGGCGTCAGGTGTCAGCAGTGGAACCGGGGAAATGTTTGAACGCTGTCTGGATGAACGTCACAACACCACTCAGGAACAAATCGATAATCCGGCTAGTGAACTCAAACAGGCTAAAGCGATACGGGCGCAGAGGGCGCTGAATATGATTAGCAGCGAATGGGAACGGGTACAGCAGGAGAATCAGGTGTCTGAGGCGATCGCAACGGCTACCCAAGGAATTACCCAAGCTGATACGAGTGAACGGTTGACGGCTTGGCTGCGTGCGATCGATCCGAATCGAGAACCTGTCCTGAATCTATCTCAATTGGCTCAATTAGCCAAAACACTTCAGCAGGAAGCATCCACTAGTTCTGATCGCGATCGCGCCAGGGAACTTGAACAGATAGCCCAAGGAATTACTGGGGGGTTAGCCGCTTGGGGAAATTTGGAAAATGATTTAGTAAGCTGGATTTATGAGCAAAGTCAGGGTTCCCTGGGATTTGAGGAACTCGCTGAACAACGAGGTCCTTGGGGACTCTGGGCAAAAAAGGTAAATCGTCCTCTACCTAAGTCATTGTTTCAAGCGCTGGCGTATAATCAACCCCTCGATGAATGGATTCACCAACAACCAACGTTAGAACTGGATGCTTGGGTAGAATTAACAGTTGTTCTGCAATGGTTGCAAAGTCGGTTAGTTCAGTGGTTTGATCAACGAGTCTATAACTCCAAAATGGGGGCGAGACTCTCGATTTCCACCTTTATCGTATTTGCGGTAATCTGGTCACAAATTGCCCTGGCATTAAATCAAGCAACGGTTCCCCAACGAGAACGCTTGATCGATAGTTGTTTTCAGGCGACGCTGCAAATTCTCCGCACCTTTACCCAACGGGAATATTTTCCCCTGTATGGCGGTGTTTTTGCCTCGTTAAATGGGAATTATCTGCGGAATGCGATGGATTACCTGGATGAACCCTTACGGCGCGTCGAGGGAACTGAAGAGAAAGCGCGAATTCTTACGTTATTAGGCTATTCCCAACGGGCGCAAGGTCGATATAATCGGGCAATACAATTCCATGAGCACGCCTTAGACATTGCCCGTTCAGCTAGCGATCGCGTCTGTGAGATTGCCAATTACAATCACTTAAGCCGTATTTGTGTGGCACAGAAAAATTATGCTGAGGCGATTAATTATAGCCAACGGGCATTGATTTTAGCACGGCAAGCCGGGGATAAATTAGGTGAAGCCAACGCCTTGGCGAATTTAGGCTATAGTGAGGTCTTTCAAGCCCAACAACAAGCCCTTGATCCCGATGTCTACGAAAGCGCCATCATGTATCTGCAACAAGGGCGGCAATTGTTAGAACGATTAGGCGATCGTCAAAGTCAAGCCCTATGTTTATGTAGTTTGGGGATTGCTTATGTGGTTATGCAACAACCGCAAGAGGCGATTACTTATTTAGAACAAGGGTGGCAAGCCGCACAATTTTCTGGGGATTTGTATTTACAGGGACTTAATTTAGCGTATCTAGCGCAAGCCTACTATCAGTTACAAAACTGGAGTAAAACGATTTACACAGGTAGTTTGGGCGGATATTTATTGGAGCAGATTGGGACAGAATACTGGCGCAAAGCCGTAGGATTACTGACTATTTTGCAGGGGCAATTGGGAGGGGAAGTATTCCAAGAACTCCTACAGCAGCAGCGGTCAAAAATTATTCCTTTAATTGGGGTAGATGGGTATGATTACCTGCCAGAATTATTGGAGAAATATCGAAATTCGATGTGATTGGTCATTGGTCATTCGTCATTGGTCATACTCGTGAGTATCCAAGCACCCAATTATGTCATTCTGAATGGAGCGAAGCGGAATGAAGAATCTCTACCAGATGCTGATGTTAGTTCCTCGCTACAGCTAAAATAGTGGAATAAATAGTTTGAATCATGATATTAGGGTTTGACCCAGGACGAGATAAATGTGGTTTAGCCGTGAAAGGCAAAGACCAAGAGATTTCCTATCATCAAGTGATCCCATCCGATCAGGCGATCGCAACCATTAAACGATTATCTCAGCAGTTTCCCATTGAGACAATTGTCATGGGGAACCAAACCACCTCTAAGCAATGGCAAGGGAAAATTCGAGAAGTCATTTCCGCCCCTATTCCCATTGTCTTAGTCGATGAACGCTATAGTACATTAGAAGCCCGCGATCGCTATTGGCAAATGTATCCTCCCAAGGGACTCCAACGCCTGATTCCCCAGGGGATGCGCCAGCCGCCTCGACCGATTGATGATATTGTCGCTATCTTGCTGATTGAGCGTTACTTACAA